>NZ_JBSHBN010000272.1:0-6894 GCF_053612025.1 Kitasatospora sp. NPDC054768 | reverse complement strand
GTGTGTGGGTGGACAACTTCACCAGCCCCCCCCCGGCCGGGGGGCCCCCCGCGACCCCCACCGCCCTCCTGCTCCCCCCGGCCGCGGGGGCCGGGGCCGCCGCCGCCGGTCCGGCGGCGGCGACCGGGCGCCGGGACGTCACCGCGGACCAGTGCCGGAGCGCGGGCGGGCACGTCGAGGGCAGCGGCTACTGCGTCGACGCGGCCGGCGAGGACGGCTGGGGCCAGCCCATCGACGGCCAGGCAATCAACCCGGATCCGCGGCCCGGGGAGGAGTGAGCGCACTCCGGCGCCCCGTCCCCCCGGGCGGGGGAGCGGGGCGCCGGGTCGGCGGCCCGGACCGGCGCCGCTCACGGCACCGCTCACGGCACCGCTACGGCACCGGGCGCAGGGTGACCGGGGCCGGGGTGAGGGCGCGCAGGACGAGGTCGATGTGCACCTTGGCGGCGCCCGCGCGGTGCAGGGCGGCGGCGATCGTCCGTAACTCCTCGGGGCCGGTACAGGCGAGGCGCAGTTCGAGGTCGGCCTCGCCGACCAGGGCCAGGCCGCTCTGGACGGCCGGGAACTCCGCCGCGAGGCGGTCGAAGTCGAGCGGGACGGGGCCGTGGCTGATCCGGACGATCGCGTGCAGGGAGCGGGCCGGCTGGGCCCGTACCGCCGGATCCGGACCGTCCGGGACGAGTCGGAGCGGGGCGGTCACCGGCGCTGGAGCCGGGCGGCCGGGGCCGGGGCGGTCGGGGTCGGGGTCGGGGTGAGCGGCGAGGCGGGCGGGGCGGAGACGGGCGGGGCGGTGACGGAGGGGGCGACCAGCCGCGGGTCCAGCACCAGGGTGTCGATCCCGAGCGGGGCGGTGAGGTCACGGAGGGCGGGCTCGCCGAGTTCGGCGTGGGCCTGGTCGGGCCCGAGGAGGGCGACGAGGGCCTCGGGGCTGGAGAATCCGACCGCGCAGCGGCGGCCGTCGCGCAGGCGGAACAGGCGGAGTGCGGTGGTGCTTCCGGTGCCGGAGGCGGTGACCGGAACGTGCCAGACGACGCGGGCCATGCGGATGCTCCCGAGTGGGGTGGTGGTGCCTGCCGGAACTACTGCCTCGACGCTAGGGCGGCCCGGCCCGGGGAGCGCCGGTCCTGACGCGCCGTTGACCGAATGGGGTCGTGCGTTGACGCACTCCTGACGTCCGACTCACCCGAGTGGACCAAACCACTTGTCGAGCGCTCCGCTTGCCGTGCGTGCCGACCCGGACCACCGTGGAGTTCGGCCCCCGGCGCGTCCTTCGCCGCGCCCTGCGTCGAGTCCCCGCTCACGACCGCCCGTCGAGCCCCCGTTCACGGCCGCCGGAGCGTCCCGCCGCGAGCGCCGCGGCGCCCGCCGACCGGACCCGTGCGGGACCGGAACGCGACCGGAAACGGGGGGAGGTGGAGCCGGAGGCCCGTGACGAGATATCTTGACGTCAAGACGTTGGAGACGTGAAGCGGAGTACCGATGACTGACTCGACCATCATCTATACGCACACCGACGAGGCTCCGGCCCTGGCGACCTACTCGTTCCTGCCGGTTGTCCAGGCCTACGCCTCGACCGCGGGTGTGCGCGTGGAGACCCGCGACATCTCCCTGGCCGGGCGGATCATCGCGAGCTTCCCGGAGCGTCTGACCGAGGCGCAGCGGATCGGCGACGCGCTGGCCGAGCTGGGTGAGCTGGCCAAGACCCCGAGCGCCAACATCATCAAGCTGCCGAACATCTCGGCCTCGGTGCCGCAGCTCAAGGCCGCCGTCGCCGAGCTGCAGGCCCAGGGCTACGCCCTGCCGGACTACCCGGACGACCCGCAGACCGACGAGGACAAGGACGTCCGCGCCCGCTACGACAAGGTCAAGGGCAGCGCCGTCAACCCGGTCCTGCGCGAGGGCAACTCGGACCGCCGCGCCCCGCAGTCGGTCAAGAACTACGCCAAGACCCACCCGCACCGCATGGGTGCCTGGACGGCCGACTCGAAGACCAACGTCGCCACCATGGGTGAGAACGACTTCCGGTCCACCGAGAAGTCCGCCGTGATCGCCGCCGACGGTGCGCTGCGCATCGAGCTGCTCGGCGAGGACGGCGCCACCACCGTGCTGCGCGAGAAGGTGCCGGTGCTGGCCGGCGAGGTCGTCGACGCCTCGGTGATGCGGGCCGCCGCCCTGAACGAGTTCCTGGCCGCGCAGGTCGCCCGCGCCAAGGCCGAGGGCGTGCTGTTCTCGGTGCACCTCAAGGCCACCATGATGAAGGTCTCCGACCCGATCATCTTCGGCCACGTGGTCCGCGCCTTCTTCCCGAAGACCTTCGCCAAGTACGGCGAGGTGCTGGTCGCCGCCGGTCTGAACCCGAACAACGGCCTCGGCGGCATCCTGGCCGGCCTCGACAACGTGCCGCACCTGGGCGCCGAGATCAAGGCCTCCTTCGAGGCCGAGCTGGCCGAGGGCCCGGCCCTGGCCATGGTCGACTCCGACAAGGGCATCACCAACCTGCACGTGCCGAGCGACGTCATCGTCGACGCCTCGATGCCGGCCATGATCCGCACCTCCGGCCACATGTGGGGCCCGGACGGCAAGGAGGCCGACACCCTCGCCGTGCTGCCGGACAGCAGCTACTCCGGCGTGTACCAGGCCGTCCTCGACGACTGCCGCGCCCACGGCGCCCTGGACCCGGCGACCATCGGCTCGGTGCCGAACGTCGGCCTGATGGCCCAGAAGGCCGAGGAGTACGGCTCGCACGACAAGACCTTCGAGATCGCCGCCGCGGGCACCGTCCGCCTCGTCGACGCCGAGGGCAACGTGGTGCTGGAGCAGGCCGTCCAGCCGGGCGACATCTTCCGCGCCTGCCAGACCAAGGACCTGCCGATCCAGGACTGGGTCAAGCTGGCCGTCACCCGCGCCCGCGCCACCGGCGTCCCGGCGGTGTTCTGGCTGGACGAGAACCGCGCCCACGACGCGGTGCTGATCGAGAAGGTCAAGCAGTACCTGCCGGAGCACGACACCACCGGCCTGCAGATCGAGATCAAGTCCCCGGTCGAGGCCACCACGTTCTCGCTGGAGCGCATCCGCCGCGGCGAGGACACCATCTCGGTGACCGGCAACGTGCTGCGCGACTACCTGACCGACCTGTTCCCGATCCTGGAGCTGGGCACCAGCGCCAAGATGCTGTCGGTCGTCCCGCTGATGGCGGGCGGCGGCCTCTTCGAGACCGGCGCCGGCGGCTCCGCCCCGAAGCACGTCCAGCAGCTGGTCAAGGAGAACTACCTGCGCTGGGACAGCCTGGGCGAGTTCTTCGCGCTGGCCGCCAGCTTCGAGCACCTGGCCACCACCACCGACAACGCCCGCGCCCAGGTGCTGGCCGACACCCTGGACCGCGCCACCGGCACCTTCCTCAACGAGGACAAGTCGCCGAGCCGCCGCCTCGGTGGCATCGACAACCGCGGCAGCCACTTCTACCTGGCCATGTACTGGGCCCAGGAGCTGGCCGGGCAGACCGCCGACGCCGAGCTGGCCGAGGCCTTCGCCGGCCTGGCCGCGACGCTGACCGAGCAGGAGTCGGCCATCGTGGACGAGCTGATCGCCGTCCAGGGCTCGCCGGTCGACCTCGGCGGCTACTACCAGCCGGACGCGGCCAAGGCCGCGGCCGTGATGCGCCCGTCCAAGACCTTCAACGAGGCGCTCGCCAACCTCGGCTGAACCCGGCCGAGCTGAGCTGACGAGAGGCCCCGGGTCCGCATCGGACCCGGGGCCTCTCGGCGTTCACGCCCGGATCGCCGGATCGCCGGATCGCCGGATCGCCGGACCGTCGGTTCGGCGTTCACGCCCGGACTGCGGTTCAGGCCCGGCCGAGCAGGGCGAGGGCGGTGCCGACGGCCTCGCGCAGCAGGAGGTACGGGCCGTGGGCCAGCGGGCCGTCCGCGCCGAGCACGGCGGCGGTGGCGCCCGCCCGGCGGGCGGCCAGCGCGGAGCGGACGGTGTGGAAGCCGTTGGTGACCACCGTGCAGCGGTAGCCGGGGCGCTCGGCGGCCATCAGGGCGGCGCTGAACCGCAGGTTCTCGGCGGTGTTCACGGCCCGCTCCTCGCGTCGGATCCGTTCCGCCGGGACGCCCCGGGCGGTCAGGTAGCGGGCCATCGCGGCGGCCTCGGTGCACTCCTCGTGCGGGCCCTTCCCGCCGGTCACCAGGACCAGCGGGGCGTACCCGGCGGCCTCCTCGGCGGCGAAACGTTCCAGCGCGGCGTCCAGCCGGGCCGCCAGCGGGGGACCGGGCTCGCAGCCGTCCAGCGCGGCGCCCAGGACCACCAGGTAGTCGGAGCCGGCCGGCGCGGGCCGACGGCGCTGGTACAGCGCCACGCCGAGGAAGCCGAGCGGCCAGAGCAGGACGGACCCGCAGAGCAGGACGGCGACGAACAGCAGGACGTGCATATCCGTTCGAACGCCCGCGACGGAACGACCGTTCCGGGGCCCGGCGGAACCCCTGTCCCGCGGCCGTTCCGGCCTCCCGTGGGCCCCTGCTCCGCGGGCGGCCGGAAACGGCGGAACCCCCGTTCCGGAGGTGGAACGGGGGTTCCCGGGAACAGGGGTTCCGCGGCGGGCTCAGCCGACGTCGGCCGCCGGGGCGGCGCCGGTGACCGGGGCGGCCGGGGCCGCGCCCGGGCGCCGGTCACGCTTGTGCAAGGAGGCCAGGTAGGCGTTGTACGCCTCCAGCTCGGCGTCGCCGGTGCGCTCCTCGGAGCGGTCGCGGCGGCGGGCCTGCCGCTGCTCGGAGCCCATCCACTGGTAGACCAGCGCGATCAGCACGATCGCGGTCGGGATCTCGCCGAACGCCCAGGTGATGCCGCCGGCCAGCTTCTGGTCCTCCAGCAGGTTCGTCCCCGGTGGCGCGCCCTCCACGGTGAAGGTGGTGACCAGCGGGTGGGCGGCCATCATCACCGCCACGCCGAAGAAGGCGTGGAACGGCATCCCCATGAACAGCTCGATGATCCGCATCACGTGGCCGGGGCGGTGCGGGCCCGGGTCCACGCCCATGATCGGCCAGAAGAACGCCAGACCGGTGAGCAGGAAGTGCACCATCATGAAGATGTGCCCGAGGCGGTACTGCATCAGGAAGTCGAACAACGGGGTGAAGTAGACCCCGTACAGGCTCGCGATGAACATCGGGATGGTGAACGCCGGGTGCGAGACGATCCGGACGTACCGGCTGTGCAGCAGCGCCACCAGCAGCTCGCGCGGCCCGCGCGGACGGCCCTTGCCGGTCGGGCGCAGCGCCCGCAGCGCCAGCGTGATCGGGGCGCCGAGCAGCAGCAGGATCGGCGTCAGCATGGAGAGCACCATGTGCTGGATCATGTGCGCGCTGAACAGCACCATGCCGTAGTCGTTCAGCCCGGTGCAGGTGACCAGCAGCAGGCTGGCGACACCCGCCACCCAGCCCACCATCCGGCCGATCGGCCAGCGGTCGCCGCGCCGGTACAGCCGCACCACGCCCGCCGCGTACAGCCCCAGGAGGACCAGGCCGCCGAGCAGGAACACCCAGTCCGGCGACCAGGTCCAGACGTTGGACAAGGTGAACGGGCCTAGTCGGGTCATCCCGCCGTGGTGGTGCATGCCTGACATTCCGTCGCCCATCGGCGGGTCCCGCTTTCCGTCCTCGTGGTCCCCGGTGGGGGTCCGGTTCGCCCGTTTTGCTTGGTCTACAGCCTAGGTGGGCCTTACCTCGGGCCATCCCCCCACCCCCTCCGTACGGGTGCCTCCCCACGGGGGCGCCCGCTGGCTAGACTGACCGGCCGGTCGGCAGGGAGGCTCGGAGATGGCGACGGAACACGGATCCGCGGCGCGCCCCGCGGTCGCACTGACCGGGGCGACCGGCTTCATCGGCTCCGGCGTGCTGGCGGCCCTCGCGGCGCGTGGCGTCCCGGTGCGGGCACTGGCCCGCACACCGCCCCAGGACGCCGCTGCCGGCACCGCCTGGGTACCGGGCGACCTCGCCGACCCGGCCGCGCTCACGGAGCTCTGCACGGGCGCCGGGGCCCTGGTGCACCTCGCCTCCCGGGTCGACGGCGGCGCCGAGGAGTGCGAGGCGGTGAACGACCGGGGCACCGCCGCCCTGATGGCGGCCGCCACCCGCGCCGGGGTGCGGCGGATCGTCCACCTCTCCACGGCGGCGGTCTACGGCGAGGGCCCGCACGCGGACGTCGAGGTGGACGAGGTGCCGCCCGCCCCGGTGTCCGAGGCCAGCCGCACCCGGCTGCTCGGCGAGGGCCACGCGCTGGCGGCCGGCGGGTACGTGCTGCGCCCCGGGCTGGTGACCGGCACCGGCGACCGCTGGGTGGTGCCCGCGCTGGCCGAGCTGGTCCGCCGGGTGCCGGTCCGCTGGGAGGGCGGCAGCGCCCGGCTCTCCCTGGTGGACCGCACCGACCTGGCCCGGCTGATCACCGCGCTCGCCCTGGACGAGCACGCCGCCCCGCCGGGCGTCCACCACGCCTCGCACCCCGGGCCGGTCCGTGGCGGCGACCTGCTCGCCGCCCTGGCCGCCCTCGGCCTGCTGCCCGCCCCGGACGGCCCGGCCGTCCCGTGGGAGGAGTGCCGCCGACTGCTGGCCGCCGCCCCCGGCCGGGTCTCCGAGCGGCAGTTCGGCCTGATCACCCGCGACCACTGGTACCGCAGCGAACGGATCTGGCGGCTCGCCGCCTGCCCGCCCGGCCCCGGCCCGCTGGCCCGCCTCCCGGAGGCCGCCGCCTGGTACCGCGAGGCGCTCGGCCTGAGCGGGTCCTGACCGGCCGTGGGGGCCCCCCCCCCCCCCCGGGGGGGGCGGCCCGGGGGGGGGGGGCCGCCGGGGGGCGGAAACCCACAACCGGGGGGGGGGGGAGGGGGGGCCGGGCCGGGGGCAGTTAA
>NZ_JBSHBN010000271.1:0-7043 GCF_053612025.1 Kitasatospora sp. NPDC054768 | reverse complement strand
ACGCGCTGGATTCAGGTTCCAGTGCCCGAAAGGGCGTGGGGGTTCAACTCCCCCCTCGCGCACAGCGAAGCCCCGCAGATCTACGGATCTGCGGGGCTTTTTTGTCGTCCGTTCCCTGCCCGACGGCCGCCGGCACCGGTGCCTTCGCCGGGCCGGGGCGGATCAGCCGCGGCTGGCCGGGAGTTCGGCGCGGACCTCGAAGCCGCCGTCCGGGGTCGGCCCGGCGGTGAGGGTGCCGCCCAGCAGCTGGGCGCGCTCGCGCAGGCCGACGAGCCCGTGGCCGCCGCCCGGCAGCGTCTCGGTGGGGTGCACCGGCGGCGCGTCGTTGCGGACCTCGACCCGCAGCCGGCGGCCCTTCGCCCGGACCCGCACGTGCACCGCCGCCTCCGGGGCGTACTTGGTGATGTTGGTGAGCGCCTCCTGGACGGTGCGGTAGGCGGCCCGTTCGACCGCCTCCGGCCACGGGCGGTCGCCGGGGACCAGCTCGGAGTCGGCGGTCAGGCCGCTCTCCTCGATCAGCCGGGGCAGGTCGGCCAGCCGGGGCTGCGGGGCGAGCGGGGCGTCCGGCAGCCCGCCGGTGCCGCGCAGCACCCCGACCATCTGGCGCAGCTCGTCCAGGGTCCGCACGGACAGCTCGCGGATGGTGCGGGCGGCGGTCACGGCCGCCGGGTCGGGGCTGCTCACCTGGAGCGCTCCGGCCTGGATGCTGATCAGGCTGACCTGGTGCGAGACCACGTCGTGCATCTCCCGGGCCAGCCGGCCGCGCTCGCTGATCAGCACCCGCTCGGCCAGCAGCCGGCTCTCCCGCTCCTGGCCGCGGGTCAGCTCGTCCAGGCGGGCGGCCAGCTCCCGCCGGGTGCGGGCGAGCAGACCGGTGGCGGCCGGGCCGGCCGCCAGCATCACGGCCTGGATGGCGTCCAGCGCGGTGGCGCGGCTGAGGTCGAGGACGCCCTCGGGCAGCGGCCAGTGGAAGAACTCGACCAGGGCGAACAGGACGCCGCAGGGGATCACGATCCGGGGGCGGGGGCGCTCGGCGGCCACCGAGTAGACGGCCGTGATCGGGGCCAGCCAGATCTCGTCCACGAAGCTGCCCGGCATGGTGAGCAGCAGCACGGTCACCGGGAAGCGCCGGCGCCAGAACAGGGCGACGGCGGCCAGCGTGGACAGCGCCACCTGCCACCAGGCGGCCTCCCGGGCCACCAGGGCGGCGTCCAGCAGGGAGTAGAGGACGGGCAGCAGCAGCATCAGCCAGGGGGCGGTGCACCAGGCCGGCAGCCGTCTGGACGGCAGTTGGTCGGCGGTCGTCATGCCCCGTCGCCGGGCTTGGGCCGGACCAGCCCGGCCCGGTGGGCCAGGACGGCGGCCTGGACCCGGTTGGCGGCGCCGAGCTTGCCGAGGATCGCGCTGATGTGGTCCTTGACGGTGCCGGTGCCGAGGAAGAGCCGGTCGGCGATCTCGGCGTTGGACAGGCCCTCGCCGAGCAGCGCGAGCACGTCGAGCTCGCGGCTGGTGAGGGTGCGGGCGAGCGCGGTGGCCTCGGCGTCCGGGCCGCCGCCGTCCACGTAGCCGCCGATCACGGTGCGGGTGACGGTCGGGGAGAGGATGTTGCCGCCGGCCGCGAGCACCCGGACGGCGTGCACCAACTGCTCGGGGGCGGTGTCCTTGAGCAGGAACCCGGCCGCGCCGGCCCGCAGCGCGGTGCCGATGTACTCGTCGGTGTCGAAGGTGGTGAGCATCGCCACGGCGGGCGGTTCGGGCAGGGCGCGCAGGCGGCGCAGCACCGAGATGCCGTCGAGGTCGGGCATCCGGATGTCGAGCAGCACCACGTGCGGGCGAAGCCGCTGGACGTGTTCCTCGGCCTGTCCGCCGGAGCAGTCGCCGACCACCTCCAGGTCGTCGGCGGAGCCGACGATCAGGCCCAGGCCGGAGCGGACCAGGATCTCGTCGTCGACGATCAGCACGCGGGTGGTGGTGATGGTGCCTCCTCGGTTCGGGCGGCCGGGTCGGGGCGGTCCGCGTGGGTCGTTTCGAGAGTAGGGGTTGTGCGAGTGGGGTGCCGAACGCCGGGGGCTGATCACCCCCGCCGTTCGGCGGGGGTGGGAATCCGCTACCCGGTTCACGCAATTCTCAGGTTCGGTGGGGAAACATGGAGTTGGCTGACCCTTTTCCGGCCGCATCCTCCAATCGGGCGGTCGGCCGGGTGAGGTCGCCGGTCAGTCCGTCGGGCCCGAGCGGGCGCCCGACGCCGGGCCGTTTGCGGATGCGCCCCACCATCTGATCGTTTGGAATTGAGCTGTGTCGTCCACTGTGAAGTCGGAGCCGTCCGCCACGTCCCACGGACCCCGGCCCGGCGACGTGCTGGACCGCTGGCGTCCGAGGGCCGCCGCGGCCTCCGTCTGGTACCTGCGGCTGATCGCGCTGCTGAACGTGGCGACGGTGCTCCTGGTGCCCTTCCGCGACCAGGTCTACGAGCACAACGAGGGCGAGTACTTCACCCCGTACCTGATGACCGCCGGCCTGGCCAGCGCGGTGCTGTCGGTGTTCCTCGCGATCGCGATGCGGCGGCGCAAGCGGGCCGCGTGGATCTTCAACACGGCGCTCGGCGGGATGTTCGCGCTGCTGTACCTGGCGGCCATGCTGGTGCCGGACGAGCGCTTCGACTCCCACCCGCTCAACTACATCTCCACCGTTCTGACCTGCCTGTTCGTGCTGGCGCTGCTGATCGGGCGCAAGGAGTTCACGTCCAAGGGCGACAGCTCCAACCCGAAGACCGCGGCGGCCACCTTCGTCGCCGGGCTGGCGTTCGGCGGCGGGGTGGGCGCGCTGCTGGTCTGGCTGACCAACGAGCTGTCCGGCGCCGGTTTCTGGGACCTGTTCCGCTACTCGGTCGGCCGGATGATCACGATCACCCCGTCCGAGCACCTGCGCTCGGTGATCGCCGCGCCGACCTGGGTGAACGCCGCGATCAACGCGATGGGCGCGGTGCTCTTCCTGCTGGTGCTGTACGTGGCCTTCCGCAGCCCGCGCGGCAAGGAGCTGCTCACCGCCGAGGACGAGGCGCAGCTGCGCGGCCTGCTGGACAAGCAGGGCGAGCGGGACTCGCTCGGCTACTTCGCGCTGCGCCGGGACAAGGCGGTGATCTTCTCCCCCAGCGGCAAGGCGGCGGTCACCTACCGGGTGATCGGCGGCGTCTCGCTCGCCTCGGGCGACCCGATCGGCGACCCGGAGGCCTGGCCGGGCGCGATCGACGCCTGGCTGTCCGAGGCCCGTGAGCACGCCTGGGCGCCGGCCGTGATGGGCGCCTCCGAGGAGGCCGGGGTGATCTACGCCCGGCACGGGCTGGACGCGCTGGAGCTGGGCGACGAGGCGATCGTCGAGCTGGACGAGTTCTCGCTGGACGGCCGCGCGATGCGGGTGGTCCGACAGGCCTACAACCGGGTCAAGCGGGCCGGGTACACGGTGCGGATCCGCCGCCACGAGGACATCTCGGAGGAGGAGATGGCCGAGCTGGTGGCCAAGGCCGACGAGTGGCGCGACGGGGCCACCGAGCGCGGCTTCTCGATGGCCCTCGGCCGGCTCGGGGACCCGGGCGACGGCCGCTGCGTGATGCTGGAGTGCCACGACGGCGACGGCGAGCTCAAGGCGCTGCTCAGCTTCGTGCCGTGGGGCCCGGACGGGCTCTCGCTGGACCTGATGCGCCGGGCCCGGGACACCGAGAACGGCCTGATGGAGTTCATGGTCATCGAGCTGCTGCAGCGCGCCGAGGAGGTCGGGCTGAAGCGGGTCTCGCTGAACTTCGCGATGTTCCGCTCGGTCTTCGAACGCGGTTCGCGCCTCGGCGCCGGCCCGGTGCTGCGGCTGTGGCGTTCGGTCCTGGGATTCTTCTCGCGCTGGTGGCAGATCGAGTCGCTGTACCGCGCCAATGCCAAGTACCGGCCGATCTGGGAACCGCGCTACCTGCTCTTCGAGAAGAGCAGCGAGATTCCGCGGATCGGCATCGCGAGCGCGCGCGCCGAGGGTTTCATCGTCGCGCCGAGCCTGCCCGCCCTGTTCCGCCGCCGGCACGCCCGGGCCGCCGTGGTGGCGCCCCGGGTCCCGGTCGCGGCCCGGGACGGGAAGGGGTAGCCCTCCGTCGGGGGGCGGAGGGGGCCGGTCGGTCGAAATGGGGGGCCGATGGGGGGATTGCCTCCCCCCAGAGGATGACCCCGCTCCACATCCGTGCCGATGTGGCTTTGTCAAGAGGCTTCTAATGTTGGAGTAGTCGAGAGTTCGGGGATTCGGAGAAAGTTGTGATTCACAGGACCCACGCGGGGGGCGTGCGAAAGGGGCCGCTGGCAATCGCCGGATCGGCCGCTGTCGCCGAGTGGGGAACGTTGTTCGCGACGGTCCGGGACACGGTGGTGCGAAAGAAGTTCGCCGCCGTTCCGCTGGCCACGGTCGCGACGTTTCTGATCCTGCTGTTCAGCATCGTCCAGCACCTGCCGGGCGGAGAGCGTTTCGTCAACAACATCGGGGTGGTGCGGGCGGCGCTGCCGCTGGACGTCTCGCTGCTGCGGACCCCGCTCTCGCTGTACGTGCCGGCGCTGGACCTTCCGGTCTGGGGGGCGCTGGCCCAGGTCTTCGTGGTCTTCGCGATCGCCGAGATCGTGCTCGGCCGGCGGATGACCCTGGTGGTCGCCTACACCTGCACCCTGGCGGGCACGCTGTTCGCCCGGGTCGGCGTGGCGATCGGGCCGCACCACCTGTTCGGCTTCCCGAAGTGGGTCGCCTACGTGCGGGACACCGGGCCCTCGGCCGCGGTGGTGGCGCTGGCGATCTGCATCGCGTTCCGCTGCCGGGCCTGGTTCACCGGCGGCCTGGTGGTGGCGGTGATGATCGGCGAGGCGGTGGTGCTGCCGAACCTGGCCGGCCTGGAGCACGTGGTCGCGGTGGTCACCGCGCTGCTGATCGCCGTCTCGGTCGAGGTCTTCGGGGACTTCTGGCCGAGGGTGCTGGCCGGGGTCGGCGCCGCCGCCTCGGTGGCCGCGGCCGCCTCGCGGGAGGTCGCGGTGGAGGCCCGGCGGCGCCGCTCGGCGGGCGCCGTCATCCCCTGACGGGTGCCGACGACGTTCCACCGGCCGCGTACGGGTGCCCGTACGCGGCCGTTCGGCGCCCGGCGGCCGTCGGCGCGGCCGTCAGGCGTGCGGGAGCGGGAGCTCGAACCAGACGACCTTCCCCACCGCCTTGCGGGCGGTGCCCCAGCGTTCGGCGAGCTTGGTGACCAGGGTGAGGCCGCGACCGGTCTCGCCCAGTTGCTCGGCCGGCTCCAGCGAGGGCAGGTTGTGATTGTCGTCGCTGACCTCGACGAGCAGTTTGTCCACCCGGATCAGCTGGAGCTTCACGGTGTCCCGGGCGACCCGGACGGCGTTCGTCACCAGTTCGCTGACCAGCAGTTCGGTGGTGTCGCTGAGCGCCTCCAGGTGCCAGCCGGCCAGCTGCTCGCGCACCAGCGAGCGGGCCCGGCCGACCTCGCGGTGGTCCACGGCGAGGTCCCAGGTGGCCACCTCGGACGGGGCGACCCCGTCGAAGCGGGCCACCAGCAGGGCGACGTCGTCCTTGCGGTCGTCCGAGTGCAGCCGTCGCAGCACCTCGTCGCAGGCCTGCTCGGGGCTCTGCCGGGGGTCGATCAGATTGCCGCAGAGCGCGGCCAGGCCGGCCCCTATGTCCCCGCCCCGGACCTCGACCAGGCCGTCGGTGCAGAGCACCAGCATCGAGCCGTCCGAGACGTCGATGGTCTTGGCGACGAACGGCACCCCGCCGACGCCGATCGGCGCGCCGGCCGGGATCTCCAGCAGCTCGCCGCTGCCGTCCGGGTGCACCAGGACCGGCGGGACGTGGCCGGCGCTGGCCAGCTCGCAGGTCCGGTTGATCGGGTCGTAGACCGCGTACAGGCAGGTCGCGAGGTGGTCGTCGCCGAGCTTGTGGGCCAGGTTGTCCAGGTGGCGCAGCAGCTGGCCGGGTGGCAGGTCCAGGGCGGCGAGGGTCTGCATGGCGGTGCGGAAGCGGCCCATCGAGGCCGCCGAGTGCAGGCCGTGGCCCATCACGTCGCCGACCACCAGGGCGACCCGGCTGCCGGGCAGCTGGATCGCGTCGAACCAGTCGCCGCCGACCTCGGCCTTGGGGTCGCCGGGCAGGTAGCGGTGGGCGATCTGCACGCCGGGGATCTGCGGCGGGCGGGTCGGGATCATCGAGCGCTGCAGGGTGGTGGCGACCCGCGCCTCGGCGCGGTGCAGCCGGGCGTTGTCCAGCGACAGCGCGGCGCGGGCGGCCAGCTCCTTGAAGGTCGCGGCGTCGCCCTCGTCGAACCGGGCGCGGTCCGGCAGCCGCAGCAGCTTGAGGATGCCGAGCACGGTGCCGCGGGCGGAGAGCGGGACGACCAGCATCGAGCGGCCGGTGACCACCGGGGCCAGCCGGGCGCCGCCGAGCGCGATCGCGTAGTCGACCGCCACGTCCGGGCTGACCACCGGGACCAGCACCGGCTGGTTCAGCTGCAGGGCCATCCCGGGCGGGGTGCGGCGGGGCATGCTGACCAGCGAGCCCTCGGAGAGCACGTGGTCCCAGGCGCCGCCGGTCTCGTTGTAGACCAGGGCGACCCGGCGCAGCATGGTGTCGTCGTCCGGGCGGGCGGCGGGCAGCTCGGAGTCCGAGATCAGCCCGTCCACCAGGTCCACGCAGGCGAAGTCGGCGATCCGGGGGACCAGCACCTGGCACAGCTCGTGGGCGGTGAAGCCGAGGTCCAGCGTGGTGCCGACCTTGCCGCCGACCTCGTTCAGCAGGGCCAGCTGTTCGCCGGCCTGCCCGTTGGTGAGGAAGGGGCCGAGCCGTCCGGCGGGCGGGCCCTCCCCGGCCGCGGGCGCGGGGACCGGGACGGTGGCGGGCGGGGCCTGGTCGATGCGCGGCAACGGATGGCCGTTGGCGGGAGGTTCGACGGCGGTGTGCTCGATGGCGGGGGCTCCTGCGGTGGGCGGGGGCGCCTCCCGGCCGGAGGCGGGGGGAGGGACGGG
>NZ_JBSHBN010000270.1:0-7198 GCF_053612025.1 Kitasatospora sp. NPDC054768 | reverse complement strand
GCCCGGGGAGACGGTGCTCCCCGGGCCCCGGCCCCCGGGCGTCCGGACCGGTACCGGCCGCGTCCGGATCAGGCCTGGCCGCCGGCCGCCCTCTCCTCGGCGACCTTGCGCTTCACATCGGCCATGTCCAGGTTGCGGGCCTGGTTGATCAGGTCCTCGAACACCGTCTCCGGCAGGGCGCCGGGCTGCGAGAAGACGAGTACGCCCTCGCGGACGATCGCCAGCGTCGGGATCGACTGGACCTCGAACGCGGCGGCCAGCTCGTGCTGCGCCTCGGTGTCCACCTTGGCGAAGACCAGGTCGGGGTGGCGCTCGGCCGCCTTCTCGAACACCGGGGCGAACTGGCGGCACGGCCCGCACCACCCGGCCCAGAAGTCGATGAAGACGAAGTCCTTGCCCTCCGGGCCCGGGACGATGTCGTCGAAGTTCTCCTTGGTCAGCTCGACCGTGCTGCTCATCTCGTGATTCCTTCCCTTCCGGAGGTGGCGGCTCAGACCGTCGCCCGGCACAACGGTGCCGGTCGGCGGCGTATTCCGGGGGAGTTGCGGGGGGCCCGGGGAACTCCCGGCGCCGGGGTTGAGCACTCGGCGGCCACCACCCGTACAGAAGGGTGTCCGGTCCGTCCCGACCCCTTCCCCCGCGGGAGGCACCCCATGCCCGCCACACTCCGCACCCGCCGGACCCTGGTCCTGACCGCCTCCGGCATCGCGGCCGCCGCCCTGATCGCCGGCTGCGGGTCGTCCGGCGGCTCGTCGCACCCGTCGAGCAGCCCGAGCGCCCCGGCGGGCGTCACCATGCAGACCGCCCAGGACCCGAAGCTGGGCACGATCGTCACCGACAGCGCCGGCTTCACGCTCTACCGCTTCGACCAGGACCGGAACAGCCCGCCGGAGTCCTCCTGCAACGGCAGCTGCGCCGTCATCTGGCCGCCCGAGCACGCCAACGGCAACGTCACGGTGAAGGGCATCGACAGCAAGCTGGTCGGCACCGTCACCCGCGCCGACGGCACCAAGCAGGTCACCCTGAACGGCTGGCCGGCCTACCGCTACTCGCCGGACACCAAGCCCGGCGACACCAAGGGCCAGGGCGTCGGCGGCACCTGGTTCGCGCTGACCCCGAGCGGCGGCAGGGCGGGCACCGCGGCCGGTTCCCCGCAGATGCCCGGCACCCCGGCGCCCAGCAACCCGATGCCCAGCACCCCGGGCTACTGACCGGTCCCGACCGCCCTCGACCGGGAGGCCCGGGTGCGCAACGATGAAGTGGTGACCGAGCAGCACCCCGTCGGACGCGCCGGCGGCCACGGTACGGCGGCGCCGGACGAGGAGTTGATGCGCGCCCTCTACCGGGAGCACGCCGGTCCGCTGTTCGGGTTCGTGCTCCACCTGGTCGCCGGGGACCGGCAGCGGGCCGAGGACGTGGTGCAGGAGACGCTGGTCCGCGCCTGGCGCAACATCCACCGGCTCGACCCGGAGGCCGGCTCACTGCGGCCCTGGCTGGTCACGGTCGCCCGGCGGATCGTGATCGACGGCCACCGCAGCGCCATGGCCCGGCCGCGGGAGGTGGACGCCGCGGTGCTGGAGCAGGTGCCCGCCGAGGAGGAGACCGACCGGGCCCTGCGGATGATGACCGTCGCGGACGCACTGGCCGACCTGTCGCCCGCGCACCGGGAGATCATCGTCGAGACCTACCTGAAGGGCCGCACGGCCGTCGAGGCGGCCGCCGAACTCGGCATCCCGGCCGGGACGGTGCGCTCGCGGGTGTTCTACGCGCTGCGCTCGCTCAGGCTCGCGCTGGAGGAACGGGGAGTGACATCGTGACCGGACACCCCGACCCGGACCCCGACGGGACGCCCGGCCCGCGGGGCGACGCCTCCGGCGCTCACCACCAGGCCTCCGGTGCACACCCCGAGGCCTCCGGCGCTCATCGCGGCAGCTCCGGAACACCTCGTGATCCCGTCGTCGGCCCGGAGCACGTGGACGTCGGCGCGTACGTCCTCGGCCTGCTGGAGCCCGCCGAGCACACCGCCTTCGAACAGCACCTCGCCGACTGCCCGCAGTGCGCCGAAAAGGTGGCCGAACTCGGCTCCGTGGAGCCGATGTTGGCCGAGTACTCGGCCACCGTGCGGGCGGCCGGAACGGACCCGGCCGGCTCCGCCCCGCAGCCGGGCCCGCAGCTGCTGGACCGACTGGTCGCCGAGGTCGGCACCACCCGGCGGCGGGGCCGGATCCGGCGACTGGTGCTGGCCCTGGCCGCGACCGCGATGGTGGCGGCCGGCCCCGCCGTCACCGCCGCGGTGCTCACCGCCGAGCACACGCCCGCCGTGGTCGCGGTGGCCGAGCAGTTCAGCGCCACCGACCCGAGCACCGGCGCGCACGCCACCGTCGGCCTGGACGGCACCACCTGGGGCACCCGGGTGAGCCTGCAACTCTCCGGCGTCCAAGGCCCGTTGACGTGCCGGCTGGTCGCCGTCCCGCGCACCGGCGAGCAGCAGACGGTCACCAGCTGGTCCGTCCCCGCGAGCGGTTACGGGGGCGGGGACGGTACCGTGCGCACCACCGGTGGGGCGGCCCTCCAGCCCGGGGACATCGACCACTTCGAGGTCCGGGTCCAGGACAGCGGCGCGCTACTGGTCGCGGTCCCGGCGCACCACACCTGACTCCAGGTCGACCGTGTACGACTCCAGCCGCTCCACCCGGGCCGTGCCCCGCACGCCCGGCCAGTGCGGGCTCGGCTCGCCGGAGCCGGTCATGTGCTCCCGCCGCCAGGTCCGGCTCCAGCCGACCCGCAGCGCGGGCTCGAAGCTGTGCCGCCGGTACGGCGGGAGCACGGCGTCGTGCACCCGGGCCCGGTGGGTGTGGAAGCTGGTCATGACGGAAGCTCCGGGGCCGGCTCCAGGTCCAGTGCCCGGGCGAGCGCGGCGGTGACGGCGGCGGCGTGCTCGGGCAGCTGCTGCCCGGCCCAGCGCGCGGCCAGGGCGAGGAAGTCCCGCAGGTCCCGCTCGACTCCGGCGAGCAGCCGGCGCAGTTCGTCCACCGGCAGCTCGATCACCGGGCCCTCGCCGTTCTCGGCGTTCTGGGTCAGCCGGACGACCCGGCCGACGCACTCGGCCCGGGCGTCGGGGTCGTGCCCGAACCAGGCCGTGCCGGAGCCGTCCGTGACGTTCAGCCACTCGCGCCAGTCCTCCAGGCCGTTGCAGCAGCCCGGTTCGAAGACGGCGCCGGTGACGGAGTCGGTCACCACCAGGCCGCCGGGGGCGTACGGGTGCGACTCGGTGAGCAGCCCGTGCAGGAAGCCGCCCAGCGGGTCCGCCGGGCGCGGCCCGCGCTCCTCGGCCTGCTCGGATTCGGGCTCGACGTCGTTGCAGTCGGCCAGCCGCCACACCGCCGTACCGACCTCGGCCGCCGTCCGCCGCCCGTTCAGCGTGAGGCTCCCGTACGGCTCGTGGCTGCCCGTCGGCCAGAGCGCGAAGCCGTCGGGGGCGAAGATCTCCAGGACCGGTCGTATCGACATCATCCGCCGATCATCCCGAACGGACCACCGCCCCGACGAGCGGATTTACCCACAGCCCGCCCGCCGTCCGGCCGGCCCGCGCCGTGCTCCGGGTCGGTGCGCGTGCGCAGTGGTGGGTGAAGGTGCGTCGGGTGAGTGGGGGCGGCCGGTGCTCAGCCGGCCCGGGCCGCGATCCGGGCCAGGACGCGGCCGCAGTGGTGGGCGAAGGCGCGTTGGGCGAGGGGGAGCAGGGGGCCGGCGAGCCGGGCGTACCGGGCGACCGGTCGGCTGAAGGCGGTGACGGAGAACCGGACCCCGCCGTCCGGGGTCAGCTCGACCAGGAAGGTCTCCTCGCCCCGGGCCAGGTGCCCGGTCCTGGTCCCGTAGGTGAAGCCGTACCGGTCCGGGCCGTCGACCGCGGCCAGCACCCGGTTGGGGGCGCCGGCCCGCAGCGGGCCGAGGCCGATGGCGCACCGCACGGCGACGCCGGGGGCGGCCCGGTCGGCCGCCGCGTCGATCCGGACGCCCGCGAGCCGGTGCATCCGCCAGTCGAGCAGGGCGGCGCCGGCGGCCTCCAGCGCGGGGCGGCCGTGGCCGATGAGTGCGCTGTGCCGCAGGTGGTTGTAGCCGGCGGGCAGCTCGCCGGTGCGGCTGGCGCCCTGCTCGGGGTAGCTGTAGTCGTTCATCGAGCGGTCTCCGTTGCATCGGTCCCGGCCGCGGCGGTCCGGTTCATGGCGGTCCGTTCCGCGGCA
Source organism: Kitasatospora sp. NPDC054768 (assembly GCF_053612025.1). Lineage (NCBI taxonomy): Bacteria > Bacillati > Actinomycetota > Actinomycetes > Kitasatosporales > Streptomycetaceae > Kitasatospora > Kitasatospora sp. NPDC054768. The sequence goes on along the minus strand of NZ_JBSHBN010000270.1, from coordinate 2,957 downwards.
GTGCGGTCCACGGCGGTCCGGCCCGCGGCAGTCCGATCAGCCGCGATCCGGCGCCAGGCGAGCAGGGCGCAGAGCGCGAAGCCGAGCGCGTTGCCGACGCCGTGGGTGGCGGCCATCCAGGTCAGGGTCGGGTGGGGGAGTCCGGCGGCCCGGCCGAGTGCCCACCAGAGGGCGAGCAGCATGGTGAGCGCGAGGACGGCCGAGGAGGCGGCGAGCAGCCGGGCGGTGACGGGATCGCCGCTGTGGGGCCGCAGTTCGCGCCAGGTGACCAGGCCGACCAGCCACATTCCGGTGGTCAGTACGGCGGCCCCGGCGAACTGCCACCAGTTGCCGAGGAAGTATCCGGCCAGCACCAGCAGGGTGCCCGCCGGGACGCTGAGCGCCGCGCAGCGGGCCGCGGCCGAGCCCGGGCGGGCGGCGCGGCAGACCAGTCCGGCGACCAGGGCGGCGGTGAACCCGGCGTAGTGGAAGTGCGGCACGGTGAGTGCCAGGATGTGCGGTTCGAAGCCGAACAGCGGGTAGCCGGAGCGTTCGGCGACGAGGGCGACCCCGGCCACCGAGGGCGCGGCGAGTGCGGTGAGCACCGCGATCTCGGCGGGCGCGAGCGAGCGGGTGCGGGCCAGCCGCAGCGGCGCGTGCAGGGCGACGGCCAGGGTGCCGAGCGCGTAGAGCAGGGCGCAGCCGGTGGCCGGACCGCCGCGGGGCAGCCAGAGCGAGAGCGCGCCGGGTACGGCGGCGAGCGGCCAGAGCCGGCGGATCCGGGTGAGCCCGGGCTCGTCGACGAGGGCGAGGCCGAGCGGGACGACGGCGCCCATGCCGAGCAGGATCAGCAGGTCGACCAGCTCCGTGGTGCCCTTTCCCATCGCGGGCACACCCCCTTGAACGTGTTCAAATGGCTTGCGTCGCCGACTCTACGCGGCCGAGTTGAACGCGTTCAACTCGGCCCCGGATGTTGCCCCCCGTCGGGCTGGCCTGGTGTTCACCGTGGGTGCGGCGCACTCTGGAGGAGTAACCGATGGAGGTGATCCGCCATGCAGACTCTGGTCGGTTGGCACATCGAGATGGAGTTCCGCGAAGAGGGGCCGCGGACCAGCGCCGCCGCACTGCTGCGGCTCGGCGACGGGAGCGAACTGCGCGCCCACGGCTACAGCAGCCGCCACCCCTCCGACCCGGAGCAGCTGAGGGTCGGTGAGGAGATCGCGGGGGCCCGCGCGCTCAACGAGCTCGCCTCGCAGCTGCTCACCAAGGCCCACGGCGAGATCCAGGAGGTCAGCCCGGTCCCGACGCATCCGCTGTCCTGACTTCCGGCCCGCAGGCCCCGGGCCCGTCCCGGCGTCCCCGACGCCCTGCCCGCCGCCGTGACCTCCTACCCGCCGTCGTGAACGGCTTCGGAAGCGCCGAGCGCCGGGGCCGCCCTTTTCCGGGGCCCCGGCACTCCGTGGGGATCGGCGGCCCGTCGGGTGACGCGGTCCGTCAGTTGACGCAGTAGCCGCTCGGCGGCTGCCAGTCCGGACCGACCAGCCGCTGTTCCAGTTCGTTCAGCGTGATCCGGATGCCGACCGTTCCGGCCAGCCCCACCCGGAACCGGCTGCGGGCCAGCACGACCAGCGCCGTCAGGCCGTACTTGTTGATCAGCGAGGTGCGGTAGCGGGCGGTGTCGTCGGCGTCGCAGAGCCGCGCCCGGGCGGGGACCGGGCGGCCGGTGGGGCGCCCGTGGGCGTCGCAGGGGCCGATCAGCACCCGGGGGTGGCGGCGGATCCGTTCGGCCTCGCCGGAGTGGGCCGGGGCCCAGATCCCGAGGGCCGTGCCGTCGGGCACCACCCAGAGCTGCGATTCCATCCGGCTGCCGTCCTCGCCGAAGGTGGTGAGCAGGAGGTACTTGCTGTCGGCGAGCCGGTCGGTTCGGTGGTGCACCTGTCCTCCCTGTGCCATCGGGGGTGCGGGTCAGTGCCCGTGGCCCTCGGTGATCTCGCGGAACTCCTCGGCGGTGGGCTTGGGGATCCGGCTGCCCTCGCCGTGGAACCCGCGGGAGAGCCGGGTCCGGGTGCGGGTGAGCACACCGGCCGGGCGGGCCACTCCATTCTCGTCCACCGGGGCGGGCAGTTCGAGGGGGCGGGGCTGTTCGTGCGCCGTGAGCCGGTGCAGTTCCTGCGGCGAGAGCCGGGCGTGCACCTCGGTGAACTCGCCGTGCGGCAGGCGCTTGACGATGCCGGTCTCGCGCCCGTGCAGCACCTTGTCGCGGTCCCGGCGCTGGAGGCCCAGGCACCAGCGCTTGGTGATGACGAAGACGGCGACCGGGACGGCGAAGAAGCCGACGCGGGCGGCGTAGGTGATGGAGTTGAGCGACAGGTGCAGGTGGGTGGCGATCAGGTCGTTGCCGCCGGCCACCAGTGCCACCAGGTAGACGCTGATCCAGGCGGCGCCGAGCGCGGTGCGGACGGGCGCGTTGCGCGGCCGGTCGAGCAGGTGGTGCTCCCGCTTGTCGTCGGTCACCCAGCCCTCCAGGAACGGGTAGGCGGCGATGGCGCCCAGGACCAGCGGGAACAGCGCGAACGGGATGAGCACCCCGAGGTTGAGGGTGTGCCCCCACAGCCCGACCTCCCAGCCGGGCATGATCCGGATCAGGCCTTCGGCGAAGCCCATGTACCAGTCGGGCTGGGCGTCGGTGGAGACCTGGTCCGGCCGGTACGGGCCGTACGCCCAGATCGGGTTGACGGTCGCGATCGCGGCCACCAGTGCGATGATGCCGAAGACCAGGAAGAAGAAGCCGCCGGCCTTGGCCAGGTAGACCGGCATCAGCGGCATGCCGACGACGTTCTTCTCGGTCCTGCCGGGGCCCGCCCACTGGGTGTGCTTGTGGTGGAAGACCAGGATCAGGTGCGCCACCAGCAGGCCGAGCATGATGCCCGGGATCAGCAGCACGTGGATGGTGAAGAAGCGCGGCACGATGTCGTGGC
>NZ_JBSHBN010000269.1:1960-7200 GCF_053612025.1 Kitasatospora sp. NPDC054768 | reverse complement strand
GTCCTGACGATGACGAATCCCCCCGGAGGCCGCAGCTTCCGGGGGGATTCGTCATCGGGCCGATGCCAGGCCGCCGCCGTCAGGCCGCCGTCAGACCGCCGTCACATCCAGGCGAACGGCGAGCCCGCGGCGTAGGAGAGCGCGCGGGTGGCCTCGTCCAGGGTCTGTTCGCTGCTGGGCGCCGTGCCGGTGGCCCCCGGGAGCGGCGTGGCCGGCGCCCCGGTGCTGCCGGGGGTGGTGGTCGCCGGCCGGCCGTCGCCCGAGCGCGAGCTGGTGACGGTCACGTAGTGCCCGACCGCCTCGATCCGCGGCTCGCCGCCCGTCCGGGCGCCGCCGGGCGGCTGGGTGGGGGCGGTGGTGGTGTCGGCGAGGATGAAGGCGACCGCGCCGGGCTTGGCCCGCAGGGCGTCGGCGGCCCTGGCGGCGGAGGGCTGGTCGGGGAAGCGCAGCAGGGTGACGCTGCTGAGCACCGGGCGGTCCTGGCCGCTGAAGCTGACGGTCAGGTAGCTCTGGCAGCCGGTGTCCTTGAGCGGGTCCTGGGCGCGGTCCTGGAGCACTTCGGCGCAGTTCTCGCCCTGCCGGACGCCGTTGCGCCGTGCCTTGAAGGCGCCGACCTCGACGGGCCGCTGGGCGGGGAAGAGGTTGTCGACGTTGAGGGCCTCGGGGTCGGTGCGCGGCGGCGGGGCGCCCACCACCTTCGGCGTCGCGGTCGCGTCCTTGCTGGAGGGGCCGAGCCCGGGTATGTAGTCGCCGGGCATCGGGCGGGTGATGATCCATCCCCCGGCCGCGACCACGCCGACGACGACGATCCACCCGGCCGTTCGACGGACCGTCAGCCGACGGCCCCGCGTGCGGCCCGTCCCCCCATCGGTGCCGGCGTCGCCGCCGACCCGCTGCTCTGCCCGGCCTTCCCGGCCTTCTCCCGGAGTCGGGGTGCGCTCCCCCTGCGTGGTCATGGCGCAGATTCTAAGCATCCCGGGGGTGGCGTGGATCACGGGGTCGGGGGTTGTGGATCATCGTCCGCCGCAGCCCTCGGCCACCGGCCCGGCGTCACCCTCGCCGCCCGTTCACCACCCACTCCCTACCCACCGGTAACCTCTGGCCCGACCTCGCGTCAAGCGCGTGACCAGCGGCGGAGCCGTGACCTTCGACACTGTGGCAATCGGCACATCCTCACACCGATCTTCTGGCGGGTTTGCTCTGGCGCCGCTCGATCACCACCAGGCAGGATCGGCCCCATGGATCTGCTCGATACCCTCACCGCCAAGGGCCTGCGCGGCGAAGTCCCGACCCGCGAGGAGGCCCTGGCCGTCCTCGCCACCACCGACGACGAGCTGCTCGACGTGGTCGCCGCGGCCGGCAAGGTGCGCCGCCGCTGGTTCGGCCGCCGGGTCAAGCTCAACTACCTGGTGAACCTGAAGAGCGGGCTCTGCCCGGAGGACTGCTCGTACTGCTCGCAGCGGCTCGGGTCCAAGGCCGAGATCCTCAAGTACACCTGGCTCAAGCCGGACCAGGCCGCCGACGCGGCCCGCGCCGGGGTGGCCGGCGGCGCCAAGCGGGTCTGTCTGGTCGCCAGCGGCCGCGGTCCGACGGACCGCGACATCGACCGGGTCACCGACACCATGGCCGCCATCAAGGACGCCGACCCCGAGGTCGAGATCTGCGTCTGCCTCGGCCTGCTCTCCGACAACCAGGCCGAGCGGCTCAAGGCGGCGGGCGCCGACGCCTACAACCACAACCTCAACACCTCCGAGGGCACCTACGGGACCATCACCAAGACCCACACCTACGCGGACCGGGTGGACACCGTCCAGAAGGCCCACGGCGCGGGCCTGTCCGCCTGCTCCGGCCTGATCGCCGGCATGGGCGAGAGCGACGAGGACCTGGTCGACGTCGTCTTCGCCCTGCGCGACCTGGGCTCGGACTCCGTCCCGGTCAACTTCCTCATCCCGTTCGAGGGCACCCCGCTCGCCAAGGAGTGGAACCTCACCCCGCAGCGCTGCCTGCGCATCCTGGCGATGGTCCGCTTCGTCAACCCGGACACCGAGGTGCGGATCGCCGGCGGGCGCGAGGTGCACCTGCGCTCGATGCAGCCGCTCGGCCTGCACATCGCCAACTCCATCTTCCTCGGCGACTACCTGACCAGCGAGGGCCAGGCCGGGCAGACCGACCTCGACATGATCAAGGACGCCGGCTTCGAGGTCGAGGGCGCCGGCGAGGCCACCCTGCCGCGCCACCGCGCGGACGTCGCCGAGGCAGACCGGGCGGGCGGCGGCTGCGGCACCGCGGCCTCGGCCTGCGGCAGCGGCGGCGGCTGCGGGCCGTGCGGCGGGCACGCCCACAGCTCGGACGCCTCCGCCCCGGAGACCGTCCCCTCGGAGGCCATCCCCTCGGAGGCCGTCTCCCCGGCGGCCGTCTCCCCGGCGGCCGTCGCCGAATCCGGCGCCGAGGACGAGCTCCGCAGCGACCTCGTCAAGGTCCGCCGCCGCGGCGCCGGCACCGAACTCGCGCCCAACGCCTGACAGTTCCGACCCTCCGGAGAACGCACCATGCTCCAGCCGTCCGCGGCCGACCTGCTCGCCCTCGACCGCGCCCACGTGTGGCACCCGTACGGGCCGATGCCCGGGACCGTCACCCCGTACGTGGTCGAGTCCGCCTCCGGGGTGCGGCTGCGCCTGGCCGAGCCGGTCGCGGGCGGGCGGCGCGAGCTGGTCGACGGGATGTCGTCCTGGTGGGCGGCGATCCACGGCTACCGGCACCCGGTGCTGGACGAGGCGGTGCGCGATCAGCTGGGGCGGATGAGCCATGTGATGTTCGGCGGGCTCACCCACGAGCCCGCCGTCCGGCTGGCCGCCAGGCTGGTGGAGATCACCCCGGAGCCGCTGCGGCACGTCTTCCTCGCCGACTCGGGCTCGGTGGCCGTCGAGGTCGCGATGAAGATGTGCCTCCAGTACTGGCAGTCCACCGGGCGGCCGGCCAAGCGCCGGCTGCTCACCTGGCGCGGCGGCTACCACGGGGACACCTTCCACCCGATGTCGGTGTGCGACCCGGACGGCGGGATGCACCACCTCTGGGGCGGGGTGCTGCCCGGCCAGCTGTTCGCCCCGGAGCCGCCGGCCGGGTTCGATGCTCCGATCGACCCCGAATACGCCGCGCGGTTCGAGGAATTGATGGCGCGTCACGCCGACGAGCTGGCCGCCGTCATCGTCGAGCCGGTGGTCCAGGGCGCGGGCGGGATGCGCTTCCACTCCCCCGCCTACCTGCGGATGCTGCGCGAACTGTGCGACCGCTACGGGGTGTTGCTGGTCTTCGACGAGATCGCCACCGGCTTCGGGCGCAGCGGCGCCCTGTTCGCCGCCGACCACGCGGGGGTCTCGCCGGACGTGATGTGCCTGGGCAAGGCGCTGACTGGCGGCTACCTGACGCTGGCCGCCGCCCTGTGCACCGGCGAGGTCGCGGACGGGATCAGCCGCGGCGAGGTGCCGGTGCTCGCGCACGGGCCCACGTTCATGGGCAACCCGCTGGCCTGCGCGGTCGCCAACGCCTCGCTGGAGCTGCTGCTCGGGCAGGACTGGTCGACGGAGGTGAAGCGGATCGAGACCGGGCTGGCCGAGGGTCTCGCGGCGGCCGCCGACGTCCCCGGCGTACTCGACGTACGGGTCCAAGGGGCCATCGGCGTCGTGCAGTTGGACCACCCGGTGAACGTCCCGGCGGCCACCGAGGCGGCGGCGCGCGAAGGCGTGTGGCTGCGGCCGTTCCGGGACCTGATCTACACCATGCCCCCCTATGTGACGGAGGACGAGGACGTGGCACGGATCGCTGCCGCCGTGACCGCCGCGGCGGTGAAGGGATGAGCGCGCGCATCCTCTTCGTGACGGGGACCAACACGGACGTCGGCAAGACCGTCGCCACGGCCGCCGTCGCCTCGGCGGCACTGCGGGCCGGACGGAAGGTCGCCGTGCTCAAGCCCGGGCAGACCGGTGTGACGGCCGACGAGCCCGGCGACGCCGCCGAAGTCCGGCGCCTGGCGGGCGAGCTGACGATCCGTGAGCTGGTGCGCTACCCCGAGCCGCTGGCGCCCGACACCGCCGCCCGACGGGCCGGGATGCCGTACCTCTCCCCCGCCGACGTGGTGTCCGAGGTCGCCGAGCTGGCTTCCACACACGACCTGGTCCTGGTGGAAGGCGCGGGCGGGCTGCTGGTCCGCTACGACGACGAGGGCCGCACGCTCGCCGACCAGGCCCGGGCGGTGCTCGACGCCGGCCTTCCGGCCGAGGTCCTGCTGATCGCCTCCGCCGGGCTCGGGACGCTCAACATCGTCTCCCTCACCGCGGAGGCCCTGGCGGCCCGGGGCCTGCCGCTCGCGGGCGTGCTCGTCGGCTCCTGGCCCGCCGAACCCGGCCTCGCCGAGCGCTGCAACCTGGCCGACCTGCCCCGCTCCGCCGGCGCCCCACTGCTCGGCGCCCTGCCGGAACGAGCAGGCAGGGTCGAGGACTTCGCCACCCTCGCGTACGCCTCGCTGGCCCCTGAGCTGGGCGGCAGCTGGGACGCGGAGCACTTCGCGCACGTCCACCGGCCCGAATCGACCCCGCTTCGCTCGAAGGGGTGATCCCGGCTTCCGCCCCTGTCGGAAGCCGGGACGGCTCAATACCGTTCTTTCCATGACAGACGGGCTCACCGCAGACGAGGCCCTGCGGGCCTTGGCCGCCCTGGAGGCGGCGTGGAAGGACGACGACGAGGCGCTGTTCGCCCTGGCGGCGGGCGGCACCGGTGAACGGCCGCTGCCGGCACTGGTCGCCGCGTACGGCGAGCACGCCATGGATACCCTGATGGCGCTCGCCTTCGGGCTGCGCGCCACCATGAGCGACGAGGAGATCGCCGAGATCTCCGACGCCGTCAGCTCCAACATCGGCGCCCGGATGAGCGCCCTGCTGACCCAGACCCTGAAGGCCTGGGGCACCCTCGCCCCGGCGGAGGACCTCTCGGTGACGAAGATCATCGCCCACACCGTGATCGACGCGATGCGGGCCGTCACCGAGGACCCCAGCAAGACCGAGGTGCTGCCGCTGCTGGCGACCTTCCGCAGCTACGCCCTCAACGGCACCTGAGGGAGCGGGGATTCGCGGTTCGGCGTGGGGGGGGGGGGGGGAAAGCGGCCCCCGCGCGCAGAGCGCCGCCCCCCGCCCCCCCCCCCCCCACCCAAACCCCCCCCCGAAGCGGGGCGGGCTAAAACGCACAAC
>NZ_JBSHBN010000269.1:0-1950 GCF_053612025.1 Kitasatospora sp. NPDC054768 | reverse complement strand
GCTTCGAGGCGACTCGAAGCCCACGCCGTCATGTCCGCACCCTCATCCAGCCCGCCGCGAACACGAACCCGCCCGTCGAGGCGGCGAGGAAGACGAGCACGAACACCAACGCGCTCGCGACGGAGGAGACGCGCTCGGGGATCATCGCGAGAACCGATGCCGCCAGCACAAGGCTTCCGGCCGTGACGACACCGGCACCGACTACGGCCGCATACCTCTGCGGAGGACGACGACCAGCCGCTCGATGACGTCCGGCCGGGCGGCCCCGAGGTCGATCAGGACGACGCCGGTGGCCTTGGCCGAGCGCCAGTCGATCCCGAGGGACGGGAGTTTCACGTCGGCGGCGCTCAGGACGGCCTGGAGGTCGTCGAGGACGTCGGCCGCGGTGCGACGGTCCTCGGCCGTGATCTTGTCGATCATGCTGCTCATCGGGCGTCTCACTGTTCGGTGTTCGTGATCCAGCGCGCTTCGGTGTCCCACTCGATGCCGCCGCCCGGGGGCCGGAGGTAGGCGCGACCGTGCTGCCACCCCATGAAGGCGGCCCAGCGGCCGGAGCGGACGTCGAAGACCCGCTCGCCGACGATGGAGGGGCGGTGGGGGTTGGTCGGCGGCACCACCCGCCGCACGGGCGGCGCCGCCGGGGTCAAGGCGGAAGCATTCACCCGCGCCTCGGGGATGGAGTCGCCGCACTGCGCGCAGCGGCAGGGCGGAAAGTTCCGCCGCAGGATGAGGCTCTCGCCGCATTGACTGTTCGTCATATTCACCGACTAGTCTCTCTCTGTTGCTACCCCCTCACCAAGAGTGTCCGCTCGCGGCTAGTATCAGAAGAGCTTCACTTTGACAGCGAGCATTGTGGAAATCGGTGATCACCATGCCTCAGCGGGAAGTAGACCCAACCTCATCTCCGAACGCGGCCATCGGCGTTCAGCTGCGACGCTTCCGCAAGGCAAGGGGGCTCACGCAGATCGAACTCGGACGACGGACCAACTACAGCGATTCACTCATCTCCATGATCGAGAACGGAGACCGCCCCGCGCCGCTGAACCTCGTCCGCCGGTGCGACAAGGAACTCGACACCTGTGAGGCACTTGAGCTCCTGTACTGGACTGCCAAGAGCAGCACCTTGATCGGCGGATTCGTCTCCTTCATCGAGCACGAGCGCAAGGCCACGGCCTTCAAGGTCTACGAGCTGAACGTCATCCCCGGGCTGCTCCAGACTCGGGCCTACGCCTCCGCGATCGTCAGCGCCGAGGCCCGACGGGGCGAGATCCCCGGGGACAAGGTCAGCGAACGCGTCAATGTCCGCATGGCGCGCCAAGCCGTGCTCTACCAGGAACCCGCCCCCTCGATCCGCATCGTCATGGAGGAGAGTTGCCTGCGCCCTGTCGGCGGCCCCTTCGTCATGGCCGAACAGCTTCGCCGACTGGAGAACGTGGCCAGTCTTCCGCACGTCATGCTGCAAATCGCGCCGTCCAGCCTCGGCGAGAACCTCCCGTCGCTCTTGCCGTTCACGTTGCTCACCTCCCCGAGCGGGGCATGGATGGCCTACCTCGAAACCATCCAGCGGGGCTACGTGGAGCGAGAGAACCAGGACAACATCCATTCCCTCGCAAGGACTTACGATTGGCTCCAGGCCCAAGCCCTCTCATGTGCGGACTCACTGGCTCTCATCCGCACGCGTCTCAAGGAGTTCCACGCCATGTTCCCCATCGCGGCCTCCAGGCCCGTCTCCTGGCTGAAGTCCTCGTACAGCAGTGGCGGCGGTAACTGCATCGAGGTCGCACCGGGCCAGCTTGGCATCCTCCCCGTCCGTGACAGCAAGAACCCCGACGGCCCTCAGCTCGCCTTCAACATGGACGCCTGGCAGTCCTTCATCGCCGGCATCAAGTCCGGTGAGTTCGGCAGCATCTGAGACGTTGTGGCGGAGTGGTGCCTCGCCCGCTCCGGGCG
>NZ_JBSHBN010000268.1:3418-7249 GCF_053612025.1 Kitasatospora sp. NPDC054768 | reverse complement strand
GCGCCCCCCCCGCCGCGCCCGCCGCCCCCGCCGGCCCCGCCGCCGCGCGCCCGCCCCACGACCCGGCCGGGCCGGCCCGGGTCGGGGTCTGCTCCCTTCGGCACCGCCGGTCGGGGGCGGGATCGCCGCGGGAGGTGATCTGCTTCGATCCGCAGCGTCGGAGCTGCGGTGGGAGTGCGGCCGGGAGGGGATCGCGGGTCGTCCGCATCCCGTCCCTGCGCTGTACGCCTACGAGGCACACGTACTTCGTATACGAGTCTGCTCGCACTCCGTGAGCAGGTCAAGGGCGGACCGGGCCGCCTCCCGCGTCAGACCCGGGCGCCGAGCATCCGCAGCACCAACTCGCCGTAGCGGCGCCCGAGTTCCTCCGGCGTCTCGGTCGAGTTGTCGGTGTACCAGCGGGAGACGTCGATGCCCAGCGAGGTGACCGCGCGAGCCGCCGTGCGCACCTCCGCCACCTGGAAGTCCCCCGCCGCCACACCGGCCCCGATCAGCGTGCTGACCTCGCGCTCGATGTCCAGGCGCAGCGCCGCGACCACCGCGTAGGCGTCCTCGGGCAGCGCGTGCAGCTCGTAGTTGACCACCCGGCCGACCGTCCGGGCCCGGGCGTGCCAGGCGGTGAACTGCTCGACCAGCCGCCGCATCCGTTCGGCCGGGCCGCCCTCGCCGGCCGCCGCGTTCCGGACCAGGGTCAGCGTGGCGGCGTGCCCGGCCCGGCTGATCTCGGCCAGCAGCGCGGCCTTCGACTGGTAGTGGATGTACAGCGCCGCCGGGCTCATCCCCGCCGCGGTGGCGATGTCCCGGGTCGTGGTGGCGTGGAAGCCGCGCTCCGCGAACGACTCGACGGCGGCCTGGAGCAGCCGGTACGCCGCTTCGGGGCGGGCGTCGGCGCCGGGCAGGGTCGGCCAGAGGTCGGCGAGCGGGGTGCTGGTCATGGCGTCATCCTCCCAGAGAACTCGTACACGCTTTCCCTCCGACCGCCCGCCCGGCCCGACCGTCGACCATCATCCGGCCCGACCGTCGGCCACCGCTCGGGCCGGGGGTGGGCGGCCGGCGGAGTGTTGACAGGCTCCCGCACCGACAGCATGCTGAGCAAGCGCTTAGTCAGCTGGCAGAGATCCTCGCACGAAAGGCGGGACGCTCCGTGGTGCACTCCTTCAAGGGCCGGGTGGCCGTCGTCACCGGGTCGAGCCGGGGCATCGGCCTCGGCATCGCCCGCGAGCTGGTCGACCGCGGGGCCAAGGTCTGCCTCACCGCCCGCAACCCGGAACCGCTCGCCGAGGCCGTCCGCGACCTGGGCGGCCCGGACAACGCGATCGCCGTCGCGGGCAAGGCCGACGACCCGGCGCACCAGGAGGAGGCCGTCACCCGCACCCTGGAGGCCTTCGGGCGGCTCGACCACCTGGTCAACAACACCGGCATCAACCCGGTGTACGGGCCGGTCCTGGACACCGACGAGGCCGCCGCCGCCAAGATCCTCGCCGTCAACGTGCTCGCCCCGCTGGCCTGGACCCGCCGCGCGCACGCCGCCTGGATGGGCGAGCACGGCGGCTCCGTCGTCAACGTCGCCTCCATCGCCGGCATCCGCTCCTCGCTCGGGATCGGCATGTACGGCGTCAGCAAGGCCGCGCTGATCCGGCTCACCACCGAACTCGCCGCCGAACTGGGCCCGCAGGGCATCCGGGTCAACGCCGTCGCCCCCGCCGTGGTCAAGACCAAATTCGCCGAGGCGCTGTACGAGGGCCGCGAGGAGAAGGTCGCCAGGGCCTACCCGCTCGGCCGCCTCGGCGTCCCCGAGGACATCGCCGGCGCCGTCGCCTTCCTGCTCTCCCCGGACGCCGGCTGGATCACCGGCCAGACCCTGGTCGTGGACGGCGGGGTCACCCTCGGCGGTGGAATGTGACCCCCGGGGACGTCGACGACCCGACAGCCGACAGCGGGACGTCCGACAGCCGGGCGTTCGACGGCCGGGGCGTGGTGGTGACCGGCGGCGGCCGGGGCATCGGCGCCGCGCTGGCCCGGGCCTTCGCCGCGGCCGGCGCCCGGGTGGCGGTCAACGACCTGGACGCCGGGGCCGCCCACGCCGTCGCGAAGGAGTGCGCGGGCACCGCACTGCCCGGGGACGCCGCCTCCGCCGAGGGGATCGCCGACCTGGTCGGCCGGGCCCGCGCCGAACTCGGCGAGATCGACGTGTGGTGCGCCAACGCGGGCGTCGCCCCGGTGGGCGGCGCGGACGCGCCCGCCGCGGCCTGGACGAGCGCCTGGGAGGTCAACGTCATGGCCCACGTCCGGGCCGCCGAACTGCTGCTCCCCCGCTGGCTGGAGCGCGGCGAGGGCCGGTTCCTGGCCACCGTCTCCGCCGCCGGGCTGCTCACCATGCTGGGCTCGGCCCCGTACTCGGTGACCAAGCACGGCGCGCTGGCCTTCGCCGAGTGGCTCTCCGCGACCTACCGCCACCGGGGCCTGCGGGTGCACGCGCTCTGCCCGCAGGGCGTGCGCACCGATCTGCTCGCCTCCACCGGCGCGGTCGGCGAGGCGCTGCTGGCCCCGACCGCGCTCGACCCGGCGGACGTCGCCGGGGCGGCCCTGGACGGGATGCGCGCGGAGCGCTTCCTGCTCCTGCCGCACCCCGAGGTCGCCGACTACTGCCGCGCCCGGGCCACCGCGCCGGACCGCTGGCTCACCGGGATGAACCGGCTCCAGCAGGGGCTGGAGAGGAGTGAACTGCTGTGAGGGCGTGGCAGGTTGACGAGCTCGGCGAGCCCGCCGAGGTGATGCGGCTGGTCGAGGACGTCGCGCGGCCGGTACCCGGCCCGGGGCAGCTGCTGGTGCGGGTACGGGCGGCGGCCGTCAACTTCCCGGACGCGCTGATGGTGCGCGGGCAGTACCAGGTCCGCCCGCCGCTGCCGTTCACGCCCGGCGTGGAACTGTGCGGCGAGGTGGTGGACGGCGCCCGGCGGGGCGAGCGGCTGATCGGCAACCCGGTGCTGCCGCACGGCGCCTTCGCCGAGTACGCGCTGCTGGACGCCGCCGCCGCGTTCCCGGCGCCCGAGGTGCTGGACGACGCCGAGGCCGCCGCCCTGCACATCGGCTACCAGACCGCCTGGTTCGCGCTGCACCGCCGGGCCCGGCTGCGGGCCGGCGAGACCCTGCTGGTGCACGCGGCCGCCGGCGGCGTCGGCAGCGCGGCGGTCCAGCTCGGCCGGGCCGCCGGGGCACGGGTGATCGCCGTGGTCGGCGGGCCGTCGAAGGCCGAGGCGGCGCGGGCGCTCGGCGCGGACCTGGTGGTGGACCGCCGGGAGCGGGACTTCGTCGCCGCCGTCAAGGAGGCCACCGGCGGACGCGGCGCGGACGTGGTCTTCGACCCGGTCGGCGGCGAGGCCTACGCCGGCTCCACCCGGTGCATCGCCTTCGAGGGCCGGATCGTGGTCGTCGGCTTCGCCGCCGGGCAGATCCCCGCCCCGGCGCTCAACCACGCCCTGGTGAAGAACTACTCGATCCTGGGCCTGCACTGGGGCCTCTACAACACCCACGACCCGCGCGCCGTCCGCACCGCCCACGACGAGCTCGGCAGGCTCGCCGAGCAGGGCGCCGTCCGCCCCCTGGTGAGCGCCCGGGTGCCGCTGGCCGCCGCCCCGGACGCCGTCCGGCTCGTCGCCGCCGGGCACAGCACCGGCCGGATCGCCGTCCTCGGCGACTGACCCGCCGCGCGGCTCGGACCGCGACACGGGGCGAGGCCACCGCCCCGCCGCGGTGGGCGGGCCCCCCCCGCACCCCGCGCCCGCCGACGCGGTGGCGGATAAACATAAAAGAGCCCACCAGACCACAGCG
>NZ_JBSHBN010000268.1:0-3408 GCF_053612025.1 Kitasatospora sp. NPDC054768 | reverse complement strand
TTGTTTGGTTGGGCTCTGTTCTTTTTTTTTATACGCCCTGGGCGCGCTCCGGGGCCCGTCCCCCCCCGGGGGGGGCCCCCCGCCCCGGGGGGGGCCCCCCCCCCCGGGGGGGGTGGCCCCCGCCCCGATCGACGCCGGCGCGCTCCTAGCTGTTGCCCCCGCTGCTACCGCCGCCGTTGTTGCCCCCGCCGTTGTTGCCCCCGCCGTTGTTGCCCCCGCCGCCCGCCGGGTTGAGCAGGCCGACGATGTCGATGGAGTTGCCGCAGACGTTGGCCTGGAGGTTGACGGGGATCTGGATCAGGTTGCCGGACAGCACGCCCGGCGATCCCGCGGCGATGCCGTCGGCATCGGCGTCACCGTCCGCGTTGACGCACGCGCCCGAGGGCAGGGTGTATCCGGACTCGCCGTGTCCGGCCCCCTCGTCGTGGCCCGCGGCCGCGGGGCCCGTGGAGAGGACGGCCAGCGCGACCGTGAGGCCGCCGGCGAGCAGGTACTTGCTGGTGTTGGTCATGGCGGAAGGGGTAGCCGGTCGGCCCGGACGTCACGGGGCAGCCCCGCCCGCGCGGTCACCCGGTTGCAGGCCCGATCTACCACCGATGCACGAGTCCCACCCCGATCGGACCAGAACCGGACGGTCCCGGCGGTCCGAAATCGGGTGGGGCCGGCGCCCCGGGAGCACGGCCCGCCCGCGGGACGTCGGCCGGAGAGGTGACGCACGGCAACCGAACAGGTGCCTTTCGGGCGTTTCACGATGCCGCGCGGCGCCGCCCGGGGCGATAACCGACCTTGCATGTCCGCTGCCGAGGCGGCAGGCGTGCGGCGACATGGTGCGTAGACGTTCGACCGGGTCGGCCCGGGTGCCTCCGGCGAACGGATGCGCGGCTCGCGTTTCACACCGTCAAAGCCTTCCCACCCGCCGCGCCAGTGTTCGGGCGCCGGTGCTCAAGTCGACCTGGGAGTACCCGCATGAGAGTCCGCACAACCCGGCCGCCGCACGACTCGGGGGAGTCCGGACCGCCTTCGGGGGCGCCGAGGGCCCGGCGGGTCCTCCGCCGGACCCTGATGGCGTTGACGACCGCGGCAGCCGTGGCGACCGTGTCCGTCACCGGCTTCCCCGTGGCCGGGAAGGCCTCGGCGCAGTCGCCCTCGCTGTCGCTCTCCCAGTCGGTCTCCCCGACGACCGTCAACACGGTCGGCGAGAACGCGACCTTCTCCTTCGCGGTCACGAACAACGGTGACGAGCCGCTCACCGGAGTCACGGTCGCCACCACGTCCTTCAGCGGCACCGCGGGCCCGCTGGTGGTCTCCTGCCAGGGGACCGACCTCGCCCCCGGCTCCGCGATGACCTGCACCGCCCCGTACACCGTGACCCAGGCGGACATCGACGCGGGCGGCGTCACGAGCATCGGCACCGCCACCGGTCGGACGTCCACCGGATCCACGGTCACCGCGCCCGGCGCCACCGCCACCCTGGCCGCCGTCCAGAGCGCCGCGATCTCCCTGCAGAAGGCCGGGACACCGTCCGGAGGCAACGGTGGCGGGAACAACGGTGGCGGGAACAACGGCGGGGGCAACAACGGCGGCGGGAACAGCCGGCGCTCGACCTCCGTCACCACCCTGACGGTCGGCGAGACGATCGCCTACACGTACGACGTGACGAACACCGGGAACGTCACGCTGACGGGGGTGTCGGTGTCGGACACCTCCTTCTCCGGCACGGGCACCCCGCCCGTGATCTCCTGCCCGGCGACCACGCTGCCGCCGGGCATGTCGATGACCTGCACCGGCTCGTACACGGTGACGCAGGCCGACGTCACCGCCGGGTCGATCACCAACACCGCCACCGCGACCGGCACCCCGCCGACCGGCCCCCCGGTCACCTCAGGGCCCGCCACAGCGACGGTGACCTCGCCGCAGAACCAGGCCGGCCTGGTCCTCGACAAGATCGCCGTCACCGCCGGCGGGGGCAGCAGCGGCGGCAACAGCCGGCGCAACACCCTGATGACCACCATCGCCGTCGGCGAGACCCTCATCTACTACTTCACGGTGACCAACACCGGGAACGTCGACCTGACGGACATCAGCGTCACCGACACCTCGTTCTCCGGCACGGGCACCCCGCCCGTGATCACCTGCCCGTCGGCCATCCTGCCCGTCGGCACGAGTTTCACCTGCTCGGCCACCTACACCGTCACCCAGGCCGACGTCACCGCCGGCACGATCACCAACACCGCCACCGCGGCCGGCACCCCGCCCTACGGGCCCCCGGTCACCTCACCGCCCGCCACCGCCACCGTGACCGGTCCTCCGGCCTCGCTCACCCTCGACAAGACCGTGTCCGCCGGCGGCGGCGGTGGGAACAACGGCGGCGGCAACAACGGCGGGGGCAACAACGGCGGGGGCAACAACGGCGGGGGCAACGCCCGGCGCAACACCGTGGTCGCGACCCTCACCCCCGGCCAGGTCCTCGACTACTCCTACGTGGTCACCAACACCGGCAACGTCACCCTGACGAGCCTGTCGGTGACGGACACCTCCTTCTCCGGCAAGGGCACCCCGCCCGTGATCACCTGCCCGTCGACGACCCTGGAGCCGGGAGCGTCGATCACCTGCACGGCCACGTACACCGTCACCCAGGCCGACATCGACGCCGGGACGATCACCAACACCGCCACCGCGACCGGCACCCCGCCCTCCGGGCCCCCGGTCACCTCGCCCCCCGCCACCGCCACCGTGACGCTGACCCAGTCCCCGGCCCTCACCCTCGCCAAGTCCGCGTCCCCGGCCACGGTGACCGCCGC
Source organism: Kitasatospora sp. NPDC054768 (assembly GCF_053612025.1). Classification (NCBI taxonomy): domain Bacteria; kingdom Bacillati; phylum Actinomycetota; class Actinomycetes; order Kitasatosporales; family Streptomycetaceae; genus Kitasatospora; species Kitasatospora sp. NPDC054768. Next base: position 607 of record NZ_JBSHBN010000268.1, on the reverse strand, counting down.
CGGCCAGACCGTCACCTACACCCTGGTGGCCACCAACAGCGGCAACGTCACCCTCACCGGCATCACCGTCGCCGACACCGCGTTCTCCGGCTCCGGCACCGCCCCGACCCTCACCTGCCCCGCCGGGCCGCTGGCGCCCGGCGGGTCGACGACCTGCACGGGCACCTACACCGTCACCGCGGCCGACCTGCGCCAGGGGCACATCGACAACACCGCGGTGGCCACCGCCACCGGGCCCGGCTCCACCACGGTCACGTCGGGCCCCGCCACGGCGCGGGTCACGGCCACGCCGCCCCAGTCGGCCCCGTCCCCCTCCCCCTCGCCGTCCCCCTCGCACATTCCTTCTCCGTCGCCCTCGCACCACCCCTCCGGCCACCCCTCCGGCCAGCCCCACCCGCCGCACGGCCAACTGCCCGAGACCGGTGCCGGAAACCTGACCCTCATCGGCACGGCGGGTGCGCTCCTGCTCGCCGCGGGCGTCCCCGTGCTCCTCACCGCCAACCGCAGACGCCGCCCGCAGGCCGGCAGCGCGGACCAGGGCACCCAGCCCATGGAGTGACACAGCGACGCCGCACGACCCACGGCACCGGCCCGCGCGGAGCGCGCG
>NZ_JBSHBN010000267.1:0-7357 GCF_053612025.1 Kitasatospora sp. NPDC054768 | reverse complement strand
TCCCCGGTCTACCCCCCCCGCGCGCCCCGGGGGCCCGGGGTCCCCCCCGGGGGGGCAGGTGCCCCGGGGCCCACGGCACCGTGCGGCCGGCGCGTCAGTCGAGGGCTTCCATGTCCAGAACCGGTGGTGACCACGGCGCTGCGAGGAGGCCGCCCGGCTGGATCCCGTACCGTCGCAGGCGGTCGGCCTCGGGCGCGTGCAGGACGAGGGCGTCCCAGAGGGAGGCCGTGCCGGCGCCGTCCTCCCGCTGTGCCCTGCCGGACTGCTCCAGGTAGTCGGCGAGCCGGTAGCGCGGCCGCTCGGGAGCCGCGTCCCCCGGGCGCGGTCGAATGCGGGTGAGCGGGCCGGGCGCCCCCAGGCACGGCGCCGTGGCATAGGCGAGTGCCGTACTGAACCAGTCGTCCGCGACCGAGTTCCACTGGTGGTCCGTCAAGTAGCCCGGCACGGCGCGTTCCAGCAATTCCTCGGGAATCGGTGATCCGAGGCCGAGGCGGCGGGCGTCGACGGCCGCGTCCATCAGGGCCCTTGCCGCGGGCCGGGCATGGCGGTAGCGCTCCAGGATGACCGGGGCGCTGGCCAAGTACTGTGTGATCATGCCGGATTCGGTGCGTTCCAGCGCGCCCGCAACGCCGCGGCGGCCCGGGAACCGACACCGCCCGGTGGCGTCAGCAGGTACTGCTGAAGGTCGTTCAGCCAGATCACCGTGCGAGGCGGTACGTGCGGCAGATCGGCCAGCAGCGCTTCGGCGGGGCTGGGCGAGATCGGATGCCACAGACGCCATCCGGGCGGGAGCCGGTGGATCAGCTCCCAGCAGGAGCGGGTCTTGCCCGTCGACGAGTCACCGACCAGTACGGCGAGGCTGCTGCTCCCCGCCACCGCCCGCGCGGCGACCTCGGCCAGAACGAGATCGTGCTCTCGCTCGACGTAGGCCGGCAGTGCGGGAACGATCTCGTCCGTCGACGGGGCGATGGCGCGGTGGACCTCCAGCTCGAACGGGTCCGTGAGCTGGTCGATGTGCCGCGTCAGAGGTCCTGGGGCTCCTCCGGGGATGGACTCTTCCGCTTCCAGCGGGCCGGGTCCCGTCGTCCTGGGTCCGAGCATGGCGAGCACATCGGCCACGCTGAGCAGTGACGGGAAGGCGTGTCGGACGTCCCTGTCGGCGTCCAGCATGGACCTGAGCTGGTCGGCGTGCCAGATCATGAACCCCTTGACCGCCAGGCCGACGCCGGATCGTGTGATGTGCGGATCTCCTCCCGCAGCCACAGCCCGTTGGCCTGCGGGGTCGACTTCGGCTTCACCTGGAACTTCGCCTGCAGGACGGTGAAACCCGTCCAGACCTCGGGCGTCGAAGCGATCCCGGAGAATGCCGCCGACCAGCGGATGGTTCCCTCGAAGGTCGCTTCCCGGCCACCGTCGGGTCCGTCGCCGAAGGCCTGGACGCCCGGCCCGAGAACCCTCCGGGCAAGGGCCACCACCATCTGTTCGAAAGCACGGGACCCGAGGCGGGTCAGGTCGTAGTCGGGCACGCCGACATCCTGGCAGAGCGTGCTGACAGCCAGTGGGCGCGGGGCTTGTGCGTCGGTTCAATTCCCGTTCCCCGCAAGGGAGTAAACGCCGGCGGCGTCGTTCCGCGAGTTGTGGTCGTACATCTTGTGCGATGTCATGATCCGGCTCACACTTCCGATTTGCGAACATGTGTGCACAGTCACATGGGCGCCCTTCACCCTTGCGCCTGCCGGGATCCCCGGCGGTCGGAGGGACGTTCCGTGTCACGCTCCTCCCTGGGAAGAGGACGGATCGTCGCGCTCGCGCGGTCCGCCGACTCCCGCGCCGCCGGCCATCACGACACCCCACCTCGCCGAGGGGCCCGGCGGCCGCCGTCGTCATCGCGCCCGAGCCCGAGCATCGGGGCAAGGGCAAGGACCACGAGGTGCGGCCTGCCGCGCCCGCCGGGTCGTCCGAACCACCCCCCCACGCGAAGGAGCTTCGGATGAAGCACCCGCGCACCCCCACCCCCTGGCGCAGGCCGTTCGCCACCGTCGCGGCGGCCGCCCTCGTCCTGGTCGGCGCGGCCTGGAACGCGAGCCCGGCCGGCGCGTCCGCGCCGCCGGCCCGCGCCGCCGGCGAGGCCACGTCCGGCACCAACCCGATCGCCCTGACCGTCGACGGCGGCGGACCGAGCCTGGTCCGGGTGAGCAGCGACCCGTTCACCAGCGCCGGCAGCCAGTACGCCACCGAGGTGGAGCCCGACACCTTCGCCTACGGCGGCACGATCGTCTCCGCCGCCCAGGTGGGGCGGTTCACTGACGGCGGGGCGGCCGGCCTCGGCTGGAACACCTCGTCGGACGGCGGCCTCAGCTGGCAGCACGGCATGCTGCCCGGCCTCACCACCCACTGGGGCGGCGGCAGTTGGGCCCGCGCCTCCGACCCCGCGGTCGCCTACGACGCCAGGCACGGCACCTGGATGGTGGCCGGCCTGGTCATCGACTCGGGACGCAACCCGGTGGGTGCGACCGTCAGCCGCTCCGCCGACGGCCTGCACTGGCAGGACCCGGTGCGGGCGGTCGGTCACGACGGCCAGGTCTACGACAAGGAGTGGATCGTCTGCGACAACACTCCGACCAGCCCGTACTTCGGCACCTGCTACGTCGAGGTCGACATCCCCTCCTCCGACAACCTGATGGTCATGTCCGCCTCCCGGGACGGCGGCGCCACCTGGTCCGCCCCGACCGGCCCGTCCGGCGTCAACCTGGGCCTCGGCGGCCAGCCGCTGGTGCGGCCCGACGGGACGGTCGTGGTCCCCTTCTCGACGGACACCACCTCGATCCGCTCGTTCACCTCCACCGACGGCGGCAGGTCCTGGAGCTCCACGGTCCTGGTCGCCGGCGTCGTCGCGCACGAGGTCGCGGGCGGGCTGCGCGACGGCGAGGGCCTGCCCTCGGCGGAGATCGACGCCGACGGCAGGGTCTACGTCGCCTGGCAGGACTGCCGCTTCCGGGCCGGCTGCGCGGCCAACGACATCGTCTACGCGAGCTCGGCCGACGGCACCACCTGGTCCGCCGTGACCCGGGTGCCGATCGACCCCACCACCAGCGGTGTCGACCACTTCATCCCCGGCCTCGGAGTCGACCGCACCACCGCCGGTCGCACCGCCAGGCTCGGGCTGTACTACTACTTCTACCCGAACGCCGACTGCACCGCCGACACCTGCGAGTTGGAGGTCGGCTTCGTCTCCTCCACCAACGGGGGCGCCACCTGGAGTGCGCCGCGGACCGTCGCCGGCCCGATGTCGGTGTCCCGGATCGCTGCCACGAGCGGGGGCGGCATGGTCGGTGACTACCTCTCCACGTCCGTCCTCCACGGCAGGGCGGTGGCCGTCTTCGCGGTCGGCAGGACGCCGACCGGCGGCCAGGCCTTCGACGAGGCCATGTACGCCGTCGCGGGCGGCCTCGCCGTCCGGCCCGGCACCGTTCCCTCCAGTACCGGGCCGGTCGTCACCGCACCCGGCCAGGCCCGGCACCGTTCGCCGGTGACCAGCTGGTGACCAGCTGGTGACCGGCCGCTGACCGGTCGGGCCCGTCCTCCCACCCGACGGGAGGACGGGCCCGCCCTACAGCGACGGTTCGACCACCACGGGCCGGTGGTCCGACACCGGCATCCTGGGCGCCCGCACCGAAGCCGCCTGGTGCGGTCCGAGTCCGGCCGCCAGGACGTGGTCGAGCCGCACCAGGGGCGGTGCGAGGGAAAGGTCCGCTCGCCGCCTCGGGCAGCCGCGTGCGGCGACCCCGCGAACCGGCGAACCGGCGACCCCGCGAACCCGCGGCCCGCCGACCGCCCGGCCGTGCCCCCTCCGCGCTCGGCTTCCACTGACCCGGCGCACGCCGTTCCCCGCGCCCCCGTTCCCCCGCCTCGTCGCCTCGTCGCGTCGTCGTGCCCGATGGTGCGCGACTCCCGTGGCCGTTTCGCTCCCGCCGTCACCTTCGCGACGGCGGGAGCGTCCGCGTTCCGGTGCGTGCTGCCAGGCCGGTCCTGGGGAGAGGGGCGAAACGGCCGGACCGGTGGGGGCGAACGGGCGTCGAGCACGGGAGGAGGCCCGTGCCGGGGCGGGCACCGGCGAGTTGCAGCGGCTGTGGGACCGGCTGACACTCGCAGCAGGAGCGGTGGCGCCGACGGGTCGGCCGCCGCGCCCGCCCCGGGAGATGAGAACGGTCATGGCGTACGAGCCGGAGAGCCCCTTCCGGTCGCCCATCGTGGGTGACCTCAACCTGTCCCCGCCCGGCGTCGTGCTCCGCGAGGCCGCGGAGCCCGAGGCCGACCCGGAGCGGCAGGTGCCGATGCTGATCGAGCTGAACCTTCGCTTTCCCGGCGGACTCCAGGCGGTCCGCGACGAGTTCTACGCGCTCTGGGAGCACTACGCGGGGCGGTCGAGCGGGTGGTGGCCGGTGGAGGTCACCTCGGGGAGCCATGTGCAGCCCGAGGTGCCGCGGGGGCTCGCGCTGGTCGCGCCGAAGCTGTACCAGACCGTCCTCTCCCGGGGGGACCTCCACGAGCTGGTGGAGGACGACCGGCAGTCCGCTGTCCGGACCGGGCGGCCGCCCGTCATCTTCCGGGTGTGGCCGGACTATCCGCTGGATCCCCAGATCGACCGCTCGGCACCCACGGTGAAGGCCAACGCCGCCTGGCGCGCCTACGACGCGCGCGGCAGCGGGATCGTGTGGGCGGTCATCGACAGCGGCATCGACGCCGCCCACCCGCATTTCTCCCGGCTGGAGCTCGCGGCCGAGGGGCGGGGCGAGGACCTGCCGCAGGGGCGGACCACCCGGTTGCACCGCGACTTCAGCTTCCTGGTGAACCCGGACGACCCCGTGGCGCAGCCACCCGGCGGAGCGACGGGCCAGAACCCGGCGTCGCCGCTCGTGGACGACAGCGGGCACGGCACGCACGTCGCTGGCATCATCGCGGGCTGCACCCCGGAGGGCATGACGCCGCGGGTGGCGACGCCGGACGAGCCCGGGGACGGCGGATTCGTCGCCAGGGCCGGCGCGGACCGGCTGTCCGGGATGGCGCCGGACTGCGATCTGGTCAGCATCAAGGTCATGAGGCTCAGCCGCCAGGGCACCTATGTGACCTCCTCCAGCGCGGTCATCCGCGCGCTGACCTACCTGCGGACCGAGGTCAACGTGGACCCGGCGGTGTTGCGCGTGCACGGCGTCAACATGAGCCTCGGCTGCGAGTGGAGGCCCGACCAGTACGCCGCGGGCCAGTCGCCGCTCTGCCAGGCCGTGGGCCAGGTGGTCGCCTCCGGTGTGGTCGTGGTGATCTCGGCCGGCAACTTCGGTGCCCGGAGCACGGCCCGGGACACCGCCAACACCTCGGCCATCATGGGCTCGATCACCGAACCGGCACACACCGAGGACTGCATCGCGGTCGGCTCCACCCACCGGGAGGCGCCGCACGCGTTCGGCGTCACCTGGACCTCGGGGAAGGGCCCGACGCTCGACGGCCGGATGAAACCGGACGTCGTGGCGCCCGGCGAGTGGATCGCCTCGGCGGCCAGCGGCGACGTGCGGGCCACCGCCGGGCTGACCCCGGCCCCGGGGGACCCGGTGCCGGAGAGTCTGCTGACGTACGCCGAGCAGTCCGGCACCTCGATGGCGGCGCCGCACGTGTCCGGTGTGATCGCGGCCTTCCTGTCCGCCCGCCCGGAGTTCATCGGCCGACCCCGGGAGGTCAAGAGCCTGCTCACCGCCTCCGCCACCGACCTCGGCCGGGAGCGGTACGCCCAGGGGGCGGGCCTGGTGGACCTGATGCGGATGCTGGCGAACGTGTGATGAACCGACGAACCGATGAACGGACGAACCGACGAACGGCCATCCGAAGGGTCATGTGCGATGAGGCGACTGCCGACCGACGAGCCCGTGTGGGACCTCACCTTCGACGAGAAGGGGGTGCTGACCGCGCCGGCGGCGGGTGACTTCCTCGACGAGGTGACGGCCGAGGGGGTGACGGACCTGTTCGTGTTCAGCCACGGGTGGAGCGTGGACGAACAGAGTGCCCGCGTGCTCTACGACGCGATGTTCCCGCTGATCCGGCAGGCCGCAAGCGGCGCGGCGAACCTCGGCACGGTGGGGTTCGCGGGCGTCCACTGGCCCGCGCTCTGGTTCCCGCCCACGCCGGCGACCCCGCCACCGGCGGTCGCCTCGCCCCAGGCCGGGGACGGCGCCCTGCTGGACCTCAGCGCCGGAACGGCGGCCGTCTCCGGGGCGGACATCGCCGCGTCGCTGGGCCAGGGCTTCGCCGACCCCGAGCAGCAGCAGACGGTGACCGAAATCGGCCGACGCATCGACGAGGCGGTGGCGGCGGCCGGTGCGGCCGAGTCCGATGCGGCCAAGGAGCAACGACTGGTGCGGATCCACGAGTTGATCCGGTCCCTGGTGCCGCCGCCCGGGCCGGACGGCGGGTTCGAGGACGCGGGCGAGACCGCGCTGCTCCTGGACGCCGATCCGAAGACGTCGTACCAGGCCGCCGCCGAGGCCTTCGGCAGCGCGCCGCCCGGCTCCTCCACGCAGGGCATTGGCGACTGGTTCCAGCACGCCGTGAACGGCGCGAAGGACGTGCTGCGGGTGCTCTCGTTCTCGATCATGAAGGCCCGGGCCGGCGACATCGGCCGGGGCGGCCTGGGGCCGCTGCTGGCCACCCTGCACGGCCGCTCGCCCGGCCTGCGGGTGCACCTCCTCGGCCACAGCTTCGGTGCCCGGCTGGTCTCCTTCGCCCTGGCCGGCGTCGGCGCCCCCGCGGACAGCCCGGTCGCCTCACTCCTGCTGATCCAGGGGGCGTTCTCGCACTGGTCCTTCGCCCACGCCCAGGACAACCCCTTCGGCAGCGCGGGTGCGCTGAACGCCTTCGCGGACCGGGTGCGCGGTCCGCTCGTCTCCACCTACAGCGTCCACGACTGGGCCGTCGGCGTGTGGTACCCGAAGGCGTCCTTCCTCGCCCGCCAGGACTCCGAGGCCGATGTCGCCGGACGCTGGGACGGCATGGGCGCGGACGGGTACCAGGCCGTGGTGCCGACCGGGGACCGGGTGATGCCGGCCGAGGGTGGCATCGACTACGCCTTCGTGCCCGGGACCTTCTACCGGGTGAACGCCGCCGCCGTCATCGACAACGTGGCGGGCGAGCCGTTCTCCGGTGCGCACTCCGACATCCGCAAGCCCCAGGTCGCCACGCTCGCGGCGGCCGCCGCCGCGGCGGCCGCCGCCGCCGCGCAGGCCACCGCGGCCCCCCCCGCGAAGCCCGCCGAGCCGGCCGCTCCGGCGACCCAGGCCGCCAAGCCGCAGGCCCAGGTCCAGGTGAAGAC
>NZ_JBSHBN010000266.1:0-7388 GCF_053612025.1 Kitasatospora sp. NPDC054768 | reverse complement strand
CTCCGGCGGGCCGCCCCGGCACGTTTCCGGCGGCTCGCCCGCCCCGGCACGCTCCGCCCGCGCCCGTCATGCTCCGACCGTCCCCGTCACGCTCCGGCCGGCCGCGCCGCCCGGCGGCGGTCGCGGCGCGGGGGGCGGGTGGGGCGGCGCGAGAGCCGGGCGAAGACGGCGACCAGCGCGAGGACGGCGGCGGTGGCGGAGGCGACGACGAGGCCCTCGGTGAGCCCGGGCGGCCGGAAGGCGCAGGCGATCCGGGAGGCGCCGTCGCCCAGGGGGACGCCGATCATGCCGAGCACGGGCGTGGGGGCGGCGCGGCGGCCGCCGTCCACCGCACAGGTCCAGCCCTCGGTGGCCGGGACGGAGAGCAGCGCGGTGCCGGTGGAACCCGCCGGCAGGGCCGCGGTGAGGGTGTGCCCGCCGGCCTCCACCCGGGTGGCGCCGGTCGCGGTCAGCCGGGCGACCGCGGCCTCCAGGGCACCGGCCCGCAGGCAGCCGATCGGGCGGGCGGGCACCTGGCTCACCACGTCCGACCGCAGGGTCACCCGGACCACCCCGTCCGCCGGGACGGTCCCCAGCCGGTGGATTGGCACGGCGGTGGTGGGCTGCTCGCCGTCGCTGCGGAAGGCGCTGCCGAGGCCGCTGACCGTGCCCCGGTACCAGAGCCCGTGGAAGTAGGCCGTCCCGCCCGGCGTGCAGGCGGCGGTGAACACCGTGCCCTCCCCGCCGCTCGGCACCGACCAGCCGCTGGTGCCGTGCAGGGTGGGCGCCGGCCCGCCCGCCGGGACGGGCAGCGGGGCGTCGTACACCTGGCTGCCGAGCAGCGACTCCTGCCGGGCCCAGACCGAGGACCTCTCCGGCCGGGCGCCCGGGGGCAGCACGGTGACCAGCGGCGGCGTGGCGGCCGCCCGGACAGGGGTGAAGGAACGCGGCGCCGGTCCCTCGTCGAGGTGGGTGCGGACCCCGAACAGCGCCTGCCCGACCGGGTCGGTGACGCTCGCGGTCTGCCGCCCGCCGGCCGTCCAGCCCGCGCCGAGGTCGTGCAGCAGCAGGGCGGTGACGGTCGGCAGGTAGCTGCTGAACCAGCCGCCGCCCTGGCCGTTCAGCAGCAGCGGGTCGTTCGGGGTGAAGGCGTGCGGCCCGGGGTCGCTGCGGCCGCGCGGCCAGTCGTCGGCCGCGCGCAGCGTCGCGTGCCCGGCCCGGACCGCCGCCGGGGAGACGTCGTCGGAGGGCACCGAGCCGAGCGCCGCGTACCCCGACCAGACGGCGTTGCCCAGCACCGCGCCGCCGATCACCCAGGTGGCCAGCGCGTTCGCCCGCCGGTCGGAGTGCCGGCGGTCCAGCAGCCACAGCGCGGCCGACAGGACGGCGCCGCCGACGGCCAGCAGCACCCAGGTGGCCGGGCGCACCGTGTGCCAGCCCGCCGCCAGGCCGGCGATCAGCGCCACCACGGCGGCGCCGCCCAGCACGGTGAGCCGGTCCGGACGGTGCGCCAGCGAGACCCAGCCCGCCAGCACCAGCAGCCCGCTGAGCACGAAGGCCACCCGGTACGGCCCGCCGGCCGGGATCGCCAGACCGTGCCAGACCAGCACGGTCGGGGTCCAGAGGAAGCCGGCCGCCACCAGCGCCAGCGCCGTGCACCACAGGGCGCGCTCCCGCGGCCGCACCCGCCGGTTGAACGGCAGCCCGCACACCACCAGCAGGCCGAAGACGCCGATCGCCACGTCCGGCAGCTGCTGCCCGCCGTGGGTGGCGGGCAGCAGCCGGGCGAGGTGGGCGCCGACGCCGGACGGGCCGAGCGGTTCGACCGGGGACTCCGGCTGGGCCCGGCGGGCGGCCAGCACCGCGACGAACAGCACCGGGGAGGCGAGCAGCACCCCGGCGGTGGCCATGGTGACGGCCCGGCCGGTGGCCCGGACCCGGTGGCGCAGCGGGCGCGGGGCGGCGAACAGCCGGACGGCGAACAGGAGCGCGGCCGCCAGGGTCGCCAGCGCGGCCGTGTACAGGTTGCCCGCCCAGGCGAGCGCGACGCACAGCGCGCCGACAACCCAGTGCCGCTCGCGCAGGCACCAGTCGGCGGCCAGGCCGAGCAGGGGCAGCGAGACCAGGCCCCAGAGCCACATCGGGGCCGCCCCGCCGACGTCCAGCACCCAGGCGCAGAGCCCGTACCCGACCGCGGCGAGCGCCCGTAGCCGGCGCGGGCCCGGGTGGAGGCGGCCGAGCAGCCGGGTCATCAGGGCGGTGCCGAGGCCGATGGTGGCCAGGGTGACCAGGAGGACGGCGAGCCGGCCCTGGTCGCGGGGGAGCAGCGCGGTGGGCCAGGAGAAGGGGTTCATCAGGTAGGCGAAGAAGTCCGCCAGGAACGGGGCGCCGTAGCCGCTGTTCCAGTTGACCAGCAGGTCCCCGGCGGCCTGCCCGTGCAGCAGGTCCCACAGGTGGGCGTGGTAGGGCACGGCGACCGCCTCCGCCCCGGCCGGCCACTGCCCGCCCAGCGCCGCCGCCAGCCCGTACCCGCCCGCGGCCAGCCCCGCGGCACCCCCGCAGACCAGCACCTCCCGCCGCCGCTCGCCCATCCGCACCCCGTTCCACGCGCTTCGCCGAACCCGCCCACCCTAAGCACGCCCCAGGCGCCCCCGACGTCACGCGCGCCCCCTCGAAGGGGTGATGGGACGGCACCGGCGGGATTCGGCCCGCGACCGCGTTCCCGTGGCAGCAGACGCCGACGCGGAGATGCCGGAGCGGCTGAGGCCGCCGGTCACCGGTTGCACCGCGGACGACCGCGACAGTCCGCATCGTGGACGGCAGGTGTCAGTACCTGGGACGGCGGAGTAGGGTCCGAGCATGTCTCGCACCATTCGTCTCGCAGTTGTTCCCGGTGACGGCATCGGCCAGGAAGTGGTGGCCGAAGGCCTCAAGGTCCTGGGCGCCGCGCTCCCCGCCGACGTGAAGCTGGAGACCACCGAGTACGACCTCGGCGCCCGGCGCTACCACCGGACGGGGGAGACGCTGCCGGACGACGTGCTGGCGGAGCTGAAGTCGCACGACGCGATCCTGCTGGGCGCCATCGGCGACCCGAGCGTGCCGTCGGGCGTGCTGGAGCGGGGGCTGCTGCTCAAGCTGCGGTTCGCCTTCGACCACCACATCAACCTGCGTCCGGGCCGGCTCTTCCCCGGGGTGCGGTCCCCGCTGGGCGGCGAGCCGGAGATCGACTTCGTGGTCGTCCGCGAGGGCACCGAGGGCCCGTACGTCGGCAACGGCGGCACGCTGCGCGCCGGGACGCCGCAGGAGGTGGCCACCGAGGTCAGCCTGAACACGGCGTACGGCATCGAGCGCGTGGTGCGCGACGCCTACCGCCGGGCGCAGGCGCGGCCGCGCAAGAAGCTCACCCTGGTGCACAAGAACAACGTGCTGGTGCACGCCGGGCACCTGTGGACGCGGATCTTCGCCGAGGTCGGCGAGGAGTTCCCCGAGGTCACCACCGACTACCTGCACGTCGACGCGGCGACCATCTTCTTCGTCACCCAGCCGGAGCGCTTCGACGTCATCGTCACCGACAACCTGTTCGGCGACATCCTGACCGACCTGGCCGCCGCCGTCACCGGCGGGATCGGCCTGGCCGCGAGCGGCAACATCAACCCGAGCGGCGAGTTCCCGTCCATGTTCGAGCCGGTGCACGGCTCGGCGCCGGACATCGCCGGGCAGGGCAAGGCCGACCCGACCGCCACCGTGCTGTCGGTCGCGATGCTGCTGGAGCACCTCGGCTTCGCCGCCGAGGCCGCCGGGGTCGAGGCCGCGGTGGCGGCGGACCTGGCCGAGCGCTCCGGCACCCGCAGCACCTCCCAGGTCGGCGACGCGCTCGCCGCCCGAGTATCCGGCTGACGGGCCGGACCCAGGAGCGGAGTTCCGGCCGACGGGCCGGATCCGACAAGGTTTCCGGCCCGTCGGGCCGGACCGCATAACCGCAGCTCGCCGCCCTCGAAAAAAGGGCGGACAGCTGTTCGGCACGGCCCTCTGGATGCGAGTATCGACAGTGGGTCGTGCCGTTGTGCGTCCATTCCGGCGAATGTTGCCGAAACGTATCTGCAGCGGTGGCGGCCCGGACCAACCCCACGGTGAAGGAAACAGCCATGAGCACGGCCACCCAGGCGCCCATCACGTTCGACCTCAAGCCCTCCGCCCAGCCGCTGTCCGCAGCGGAGCGCGAGGCCCGGCTGGTCAACCCCGGCTTCGGCCGGGTCTTCACCGACCACATGGTCACCGTCCGCTGGACCGAGGGCGTGGGCTGGCACGACGCCCAGCTGGCGCCGTACGCCCCGCTGGAGATCGACCCGGCGAACATGACCCTGCACTACGGCCAGGCGATCTTCGAGGGCCTGAAGGCCTACCGCCAGGCCGACGGCTCCATCGCCACCTTCCGCCCGGAGGCCAACGCCGCCCGCTTCCAGGCCTCGGCCCGCCGCCTGGCGATGCCGGAGCTGCCGGTGGAGACCTTCGTCGAGGCCGTCGAGCTGCTGGTCCGCCAGGAGCAGGACTGGGTGCCGAACGAGCCGGAGCAGAGCCTCTACCTGCGCCCGTTCATGTTCGCCACCGAGGTCGGCCTGGGCGTCCGCCCGGCCAACTCCTACCTCTTCATGATCATCGCCTCGCCGGCCGGCGCCTACTTCCAGGGCGGCATCAAGCCGGTCTCGGTCTGGCTGTCCAAGGAGTACGTCCGGGCCGCGCCCGGCGGCACCGGCGCCGCCAAGTGCGCCGGCAACTACGCCGCCTCGCTGGTCGCCCAGGCCCAGGCCGCCGAGAAGGGCTGCGACCAGGTGGTCTGGCTCGACGCCGCCGAGCACCGGTGGGTCGAGGAGATGGGCGGCATGAACCTGTACTTCGTCTTCGGCGAGGGCAAGGACGCCAGGATCGTCACCCCGGAGCTGTCCGGCGCCCTGCTGCCCGGCATCACCCGCGACTCGCTGCTCCAGCTGGCCACCGACCTCGGCTACGCCGTCGAGGAGCGCCGGATCTCCACCGACGAGTGGCAGCAGGCCAACGCCGACGGCACCCTCACCGAGGTCTTCGCCTGCGGCACCGCCGCCGTCATCACGCCGGTCGGCTCGGTGAAGTCCGCCGCCGCCGACTGGACCGTCGGCGCCGGCGAGCCCGGCCCGGTGACCATGGAGCTGCGCAAGGCCCTGCTGTCGATCCAGGGCGGCCAGACCCCGGACACCCACCACTGGCTGCACAAGATCGTCTGATCGCCGCACCCCGTCCGGCACCGCCCGGCCCGGCTCGCCCTTCCGGCCTGCCCGCCCGCCCGCCCGTCCGGCCCGGCCCGCCCGTTTCGCATCGCGAGACGAGCGGGCCGGATCCCGGGCAGCTGTGCCAGACTGCGAGCGTGTCCTCGCTTTCGCTGATGATTAGCAGCAGGCGCGCCGGTCCGCAGTGACCGCTTCCCGCACGACCCGATGCGGAGCGACCACTAGCGTCCAGACCCGCGCGCAGACCTCTCGCACCCGCGAGGGGTCTTTTTGTTTCTCCCGGACCGGCCGACGGCCCTCACAAGGGGCCCGGGGACACCGGGACCGCGCGCGGGATCATGGACAGTGGAGCCGGGACGAGAAAGTCCGGCAGAGCAGTACCTTCCTCCCCGAAACGGAGAACCAGGGGTCATGACCGAGGTCACCCGTACCGACGACAGTTTCCACGTGTTCGACACCACGCTGCGCGACGGAGCACAGCGGGAGGGCATCAACCTGACGGTGGCGGACAAGCTGGCCATCGCCCGGCACCTGGACGAGTTCGGGGTCGGCTTCATCGAGGGCGGCTGGCCCGGCGCCAACCCGCGTGACACCGAGTTCTTCGCCCGCGCCGCCACCGAGCTGGAGCTGGAACACGCCCGGCTGGTCGCCTTCGGCGCCACCCGCAGGGCCGGCGGCAGGGCGGCGGAGGACCCGCAGCTGGCCGCGCTGGTCGCCTCCGGCGCCCCGGTGATCACCCTGGTGGCCAAGGCGCACGACCGGCACGTGGAGCTCGCGCTGCGCACCACCCTGGACGAGAACCTGGAGATGGTCCGGGACAGCGTCGAGTTCCTCCGCTCCCAGGGGCGGCGGGTGTTCATCGACTGCGAGCACTTCTTCGACGGCTACCGGGCGAACCCCGAGTACGCGGTGTCGGTGGTCCGCACCGCGCACGAGGCCGGCGCGGACGTCGTGGTGCTCTGCGACACCAACGGCGGGATGCTGCCGGCCGGCGTGCGGGAGATCGTCGCCGAGGTGCTCGCCAGGACCGGTGCCCGGCTCGGCATCCACGCCCAGGACGACACCGGCTGCGCCGTGGCCAACACCCTGGCCGCGGTGGACGCCGGCGCGACCCACGTGCAGTGCACCGCCAACGGCTACGGCGAGCGGGTCGGCAACGCCAACCTGTTCCCGGTGGTCGGCGCGCTGGAGATCAAGTACGACCGCCGGGTGCTGCCCGCGGGCCGGCTGGCCGAGATGACCCGGATCTCGCACGCGATCGCCGAGCTGGTCAACCTGACCCCCTCCACCCACCAGCCGTACGTCGGCTTCTCGGCCTTCGCCCACAAGGCGGGCCTGCACGCCTCCGCGATCAAGGTCGACCCGGACCTCTACCAGCACATCGACCCCGAGCGGGTCGGCAACACCATGCGGATGCTGGTCTCCGACATGGCCGGCCGGGCCTCCGTCGAGCTCAAGGGCAAGGAGCTCGGCTACGACCTCTCCAGCGACCGGGACCTGGCCGGCCGGGTGGTGGCCAAGGTGAAGGAGCAGGAGAACCTCGGCTACACCTACGAGTCCGCCGACGCCTCCTTCGAGCTGCTGCTGCGCGACGAGGTGCGCGGCGGCCGGGACCGCTTCTACACGCTGGAGTCCTGGCGGACCATCAGCGAGCAGGGCCCGAAGGGCTTCACCGGCAACGAGGCCACCGTCAAGCTGTGGGCCAAGGGCGAGCGCCGGATCGCCACCGGCGAGGGCAACGGCCCGGTCAACGCGCTGGACCAGGCGCTGCGCGCGGCCCTGGAGGGCATCTATCCGCCGCTGGCCACCTTCGAGCTGGTGGACTACAAGGTCCGCATCCTGGAGGGCCAGCACGGCACCGGCTCCAAGACCCGGGTGCTGATCGAGTCCACCGACGGCGCCGCCACCTGGTCGACGGTGGGCGTGGCCGACAACGTGGTCGCCGCCTCCTGGCTGGCGCTGGAGGACGCGTACACCTACGGCCTGATCCGGGCCGGCCTGGAGCCCACCGAGTAGTCGCCCCGAACGCGCCTGTGGCCCGCGGGACCTCGCCGGAGGTCCCGCGGGCCACGGTCGTGCGCGATCACCGCAGTCGGGCCAGCAGGGCGTGTTCGACGAGGGTGATGAGGGCGCTCTTGGCGCTGTCGC
>NZ_JBSHBN010000265.1:0-7461 GCF_053612025.1 Kitasatospora sp. NPDC054768 | reverse complement strand
GGACCGGAAGCCGCGGCGTGCCGGGCGGGGACCCTGCCGACAAGCACGGCCAGTCCTGGCCGGTCACAGCAATCCGCTGCAGTCCGCAGCGATCCGCAGCAGTGAAGGAAGTCAGCACGATGACCACCGTCAACACCGGCGCGCCGGCGGCCGCCGGCGAACCGACCGGGCAGCAGCCCGCCGCCACCGTCCGTACCTCCCGTCCGTCCCGCACCGCGCGACTCCGTCGGGGGATAGCCATGGTGGCCGTGGTCGCGACCGGGGCGGGCGTGATCGGCCTCGGCCTCGGCGCCGGCCCCGCGGCCGCCGAGCCCGCCCCGGCGCACGCCGGGTGGGACGGCTCCAGGTACTGGTTCAAGAACAGCCAGGGGCAGTGGCGCTGGACCTCGCACTACAGCGTGTACGCGGCTCGCACCGGGGGTGGCTCCGCGTCCGCCGCCAAGGCCACGAGCGGCTCCGGCGGGATCCGGGAGGGCTGGGACGGCTCCCGCTACTGGTTCCGCAACAGCAAGGGCGAGTGGCGTTGGACCTCGCACTACGACATCTACCTGGACCGCACCGGCGGCGGCTCCTCGTCGGACTCCGCGGGCTCGGGCCACTACGACGACTCGGTCGCGGAGGACCGGGACGTCGAGACCGCCGTGCAGTTCGCCCTCGCCCAGCTGGGCGTACCGTTCCGCCGGGCCGGCAACGGGCCGGACGGCTACGACTGCTCGGGCCTGGTGCAGCAGTCCTTCCGGCGCGGCGGGATCGACCTGCCGCGCGTGGCCAACGACCAGTACGCGGCGACCACACCGATCGGGGCGAGCCAGTTGCGCCGCGGTGACCTGCTGTTCTGGGCGCCGGACGGGACCGCCCGGGGCATCCAGCACGTGGCGATCTACCTGGGCGACAACCGGTACGTCGAGGCCGCGCGGCCCGGGACCAACGTCCGGGTCTCGGGGATCAGCAGCGGCTACTACCCGGCGTTCATGGGGCGCCCGTAGCGGGGCCGGACGCCCGCCCGTCGGGGGTGCCGGGTCTGCCCGGTGCCCCCGGCGGGCGCTGAGCGGGCGGGGCCCGGTGCTCGCCGACGCGTGGTCGGAGGTCCGTCGGGCGGGGCACGGCGCCGCGGGCGCCGAGGCCGGTGACGGCGAAGGCCCCGGCGGCGACGGCGGTGGCGGCCGCCTCGGACAGCGCGGCGCCGCGGGCGAGCGCGGCGGCCAGGGCGCCGCAGAAGACGTCGCCGGCGCCGGTGGTGTCGACCACCCGGACGGCGGGGGCGGGCAGTCGGGCGGACGTTCCGTCCACGGCGACCAGCGCACCCTCGCCGCCGAGGGTGACCACGGCGCCCTCGGCGCGTTCGGCCAGGACCCGGGCGGCCTCGGCGACGTCGGCGGCGCCGGTGAGCTGGCGGGCCTCGACGGCGTTCGCGACGACCAGCGGGCGGCGTCCGGAGGGGCCGGCGTCCGGCAGGGCCCCGGCGGGGGCGGTGTTGTGCAGCCAGCGGGTGCCGCCCGAGGGGCCCGCGGCGGGGAGGGCGGCGGCGGTCGCCCGGATGCACTCCGCGGGGACCTCGTTGCTGGTCAGGACCACGTCGACGGGGAGCAGGCGGAGGCGGGTGAGCGCGGCGGTGACCTCCTCCGGGGTGAGGTGGGCATTGGCGCCGGGCACGACGACGATGCTGTTCTCGCCGGACGGGTCGACCAGGACGATCGCCTGACCGGTGGGCGCCCCCGGGTGGGTGAGTACGGCGCCCGTCTCGACCTGCGCGCCCCGCAGGTCGGCGAGCGCCGCCTCGCCCTCGGCGTCCCGCCCGACCTTGGCGACCAGGTGCGTCGCCGCCCCCAACCGGGCCGCGGCCACCGCCTGGTTGGCCCCCTTGCCGCCGAAGCCCCGGGCGGCGCCGGTGGCGAGGACGGTCTCGCCGGGGGAGGGGAGCACGGGGCAGCGGAGGACGCGGTCGGTGTTGACCGAGCCGATGACGACGACCCGACCGGCGGGAAGCAGCTTCATCGTTCCTCTGTACGCGGCGGGGCGCGGGTGGCGCAAGGAGGCGGGCGGTGGCGGGCGAACGCGGAGGCGAACGCGGGGCGGGCACGGTGTGAGCACAGAGCGGGCACAGGGCGTGCACGCGGGAGCGCGATGGTGCACGGGTGGGGGCGTGCGGAGCGTACGAGCGGGGCGCGCGCGGCAGGTCGACCCATCGGGCGCCCTGTGCTCCCGCCGTGGTGAAGGGGTGCAATTTTGATGTAGACCGGTCTGCATATTTCCGTCCACGGGCTCCTGACCTGGGCACATGCCGCTGTCACGGGGCAGACCGGGGCGTGGGGGCGGGCGCGCCGGGGAGGTATGGGGAGCGGCATGGCGCGGGTACCACCACGGGTGGCGCTGGTTCGACGGACGGGCGCGCTGCCCGGTGCGAACGGCATCGGGGGAAGTCGAGGGCAGGGGACGTTGTGATCGTCTGGGTCAATGGCACATTCGGGGCGGGCAAGACGAGCGCCTGCCGAGAGCTGGTGGAACTGCTGCCCGGGAGCGTGCTCTTCGATCCCGAGCTGGTGGGCTTCGGCCTGCGCCGGATGCTCCCGGCCGACCGGTTGGCGACGGTGTCCGACTTCCAGGACCTGGCGGCCTGGCGCCGGCTGGTCCCCGAGACGGCGGCGGCGCTGCTCGGTGAGGTCGGGGGCCCGCTGGTGGTCCCGATGACCCTGCTCAGGGAGGACTACCGGGACGAGATCTTCGGCGATCTGGCCTCGCACGGGATCACGGTGCACCACTTCGTGCTGGACCCTGAAGAAACGATCCTGCGCGACCGCATAGCCCACCGCGAGGAGTGCCCGGGCGATCCGCAGGGCAGCGAGCGGGTCCGCACCTGGTGCCTCGAACACCTGCCCCACTACCGCGCCGCCCGCCGCTGGCTGGTCGGGGACGCCCGGATGATCGACACCAGCGAGCTCTCCCCCCGGGAGACCGCGCACCGGATCGCCGAGCTGGTCCGGGTCGGCGCCGCCCGCTGTCCGATCGTCCAGACCCCGGACCCGACCGGGGACACCGTGGCCTCCGCCGTGCTGTTCTTCGACGAGCAGGACCGCGTGCTGCTGGTCGACCCGGTCTACAAGCCCGACTGGGACTTCCCCGGCGGCGTGGTCGAGCGCGGCGAGGCCCCCACCGACGCCGCCCTGCGCGAGACCGCGGAGGAGCTGGGCCTGCGCCTGGACCCGTCCACGCTGCGCTTGCTCGCCGTCGACTGGGAGCCGCGCACCGGCCCCCGCCGCGGCGGCCTGCGGCTGATGTACGACGGCGGCCTGCTGGACGAGGAGGGCCGGCAGCACCTGCTGCTCCAGCAGGAGGAGCTGCGCAGCTGGCGATTCGTCACCCTGGACGAGGCCGGCGAGCTGCTGCCGCCGGGGCGCTACCGGCGGCTGGCGGCCGCGCTGGACGCGCGGCGGAGCGGCGAGCTGCAGTACCTGGAGGCGGGGAGCCGGGTGGCCGTCGGGCTGGCGAGCACGGCGGACGCGGCGTAGGGCCGGTACGGCGGACGCGGCGCTACAGCCGGTGGGCGCTACGGCCGGTGGGCGCGGTCGGTCGGTCGGCGGGGCCGGTCGGTCGGCGGGGCCGGTCGGGGCGGGGCAGGGGCGTCGGGGCGGGATCCGTCGGCGCGGGGCGGCGGGCGGGGCGGGAGGCCGGCGTGGTGGCCCGTGGAACCCCACCCGGTGCACCTCCGGTGCGCCGTGCCGCGGTGGCGGGCGGGAGGATGGGGGCATGCCGTTCACGCTGAGCCATCCCGCCGCCGTCCTGCCCCTGCTGCGTGCCGCCGGCGCGCGCGGGCCCCTGGTGGCCTCGGCGCTCGTCGCCGGGTCGATGGCGCCGGACGTGCCGTTCTTCGCCGAGTCCCTGCTGCCCGGGGTGTACGCCCACGGCGGGCTGACGCACCGCTGGTGGGCGGTGCCGACGCTGGACGTGGCGGTCGCCGGCGCGCTGGTGGCCGGCTGGCACGGGCTGCTGCGCGGGCCGGTGGTGGCGCTGCTGCCCGAGCGCTGGGCGGGCGGCGCCGAGGCGCTGACCGCCCGCCGGGCTGCGGACACCCGGGACTCCGGGGACACCCAGGGCCCCACAGGCGTCGGGGCGGTCGGTGGCGCGGCGTGGTTCGCGGCCTCGGCGGCGATCGGCGCGGCCACCCACGTCGGCTGGGACGCGTTCACCCACGGGGGCCGGCTGGGGGTGCGGCTGCTGCCCGTACTGGACCGGCCGGTGGCCGGGGTCCCGCTGTACGAGGCGGTGCAGTACGGCAGTTCGGCGCTCGCCCTGGCGGCGCTGGGCGGCTGGGCGGTGCGTGCGGTGCGGGCCGTGGAGCCGGTGCGGCCGGCCGTGCGGCTCGCGCCCCGGACCCGGCGCGCGGCCGTCGCGCTGCTGGGCGCGGCGACGGCCGCCGGGGTGGTGCACCGGCTGAGCCCACTGCGGC
This sequence comes from Kitasatospora sp. NPDC054768, assembly GCF_053612025.1. Lineage (NCBI taxonomy): Bacteria > Bacillati > Actinomycetota > Actinomycetes > Kitasatosporales > Streptomycetaceae > Kitasatospora > Kitasatospora sp. NPDC054768. The sequence continues at coordinate 3,017 of NZ_JBSHBN010000265.1, read as the reverse complement.
GGAACCTGGTGCCGGAGGTCTGCTTCGGCGCCGGGGCCGGGCTCGCGGCGGGCGCGGTCGGGTACGCGGCGGTGCTGGCGGCCGCCCGCCGACTGCGCGGCGGACGGCCGGACGCCGTCGGGCGGGCTCCCCGCGGCGCCGCCCCGAAGGTCCGTCAGACGGAGCGCAGTTCGGCGTAGCGGCGGAGGAACAGCGCCTCGGTGAGGGCCATCCGCTCCAGCTCCTGCGGGTCGACGCTCTCGTTGACCGCGTGGATCTGGGTGGTCGGCTCCTCGACGCCGATCAGCACGATCTCGGCCTGCGGGTAGAGCGAGCGCAGGGTGTTGCAGAGCGGGATCGAGCCGCCCTCGCCGGAGGTGACCATCGGGGTGCCGAAGGCCTCGGCCATCGCCTCGCCCATCGCCTCGTACGCCGGGCCGCCGGTGTCGGCGCGGAACGGCGCGCCGTTGCCCTGGCGCTCGACGGTGAGCCGGGCACCGAGCGGGACCTGCGCCTCCAGGTGGGCGACCAGCGCGTCCTGGGCGGCGTGCGGGTCCGAGCCCGGCGCGACGCGCAGGCTGATCAGGGCCTTGGCGGTGGCCTGGACGGAGGAGGTGGCGCCGATCACCGGCGGGGCGTCGATGCCGAGGACGGTGACGGCCGGGCGGGCCCAGAGGCGGTCCGCGATGGTGCCGGTGCCGGTCAGGGCGACGCCGTCGAGCACCTTGGCGTCGGCGCGGAACTGCTCCTCCGGGTACTGCACGCCGGACCAGGTCTGGTCGGCGGTCAGGCCGGCCACCGCGACGTCGCCGTTCTCGTCGTGCAGCGAGGCCAGTATCCGGACCAGGGACTGGAGGGCGTCCGGGGCGGCGCCGCCGAAGGCACCGGAGTGCAGGTTGCCGGCCAGCGTGGTGACCGTGGCCTCGACGACCGTCATGCCGCGCAGCGAGGCGGTCACGGTGGGCAGGCCGGGGGCGAAGTTGCCGGTGTCGCCGATGACGATGGCGTCGGCGGTGAGCAGCTCGGGGTGGGCCTCGGCGTAGCGCTCCAGGCCGCCGGTGCCCTGCTCCTCGGAGCCCTCGACGATGATCTTCAGGCCGACCGGGTAGGCGTCGCCGTGGACCTGACGCAGCGCCCGCAGGGCGGTCAGGTGCATCAGGATGTTGCCCTTGCAGTCGGCGGCGCCGCGCCCGTACCAGCGGCCGTCGCGCTCGGTCAGCTCGAAGGCGGGGCTGAGCCAGGCGTCCTCGTCCAGCGGGGGCTGGACGTCGTAGTGGGAGTAGAGCAGGACGGTCGGCGCGCCCTCGGGGCCGGGCAGCTCGCCGTAGACGGACTGGGTGCCGTCCGGGGTGTCCAGCAGCCGGATGCCGGTCAGGCCCTCGGCGGCGAAGGCCTCGGCGACCCAGTGCGCGGCCTTCTCGCACTCCTCGACCGGGAACTGGCGCGGATCGGCGACCGAGGGGAAGGCGACCAGCTCGGCGAGGTCGGTGCGGGCACGGTCCATCAGGGACCGGACGGCGTCGGCCAGGGGCTGTGACATCGGGGCTCCGAGGAGACGGTCCGCCCTGGGGTGGAGCGGGCGGAGGAGGTGGTTTGCGGTAGTGCCGATCATAGGCGGGCGGAACGGGGAGTTCCGAGGGTGCGGGGTGAGCGGGTGGCGCCGGTGCGGGGGCGGCGCGCTCGCCAGGCGGGGCCGGACGCATAGGATTGCTCGACGTGACTGACTCCGGAAGCTCCGATTCCCGCAGCCCGCTCGACAGCCCGGCCGAGAACGGTCCGACCGACGACGCGGCCGCGCCGCTGGACGGCGTCTGGGACGTCGTGGTGGTCGGCGCCGGACCGGCGGGCTCCTCGGCCGCGCACGCCGCCGCGGCTCAGGGCCGCCGGGTGCTGCTGCTCGACAAGGCCGAACACCCCCGGTACAAGACCTGCGGCGGAGGCATCATCGGCCCCTCCCGGGACAGCCTGCCGCCGGACTTCCGGCTGCCGCTGCAGGACCGGGTGCACGCCGTCACCTTCGCCTACGACGGCAGGTACACCCGCACGCGGCGGTCCAAGCGGATGCTGTTCGGCCTGGTCAACCGTGACGAGTTCGACCTGCGCCTGGTGCAGGCGGCCAAGCAGGCCGGGGCGGTGCTGGTCACCGGAGTGACCGTCACCGGCGTCGAGCAGCGCGGCGGCGAGCACCGGACGGCGCTGGTGACGGCCGCCGACGGGCGGACCTTCGAGGCCCGTGCGGTGGTCGGCGCGGACGGCAGCGCGAGCCGGATCGGCCGGCACGTCGGTGTGACCTTCGACCAGATCGACCTCGGCCTGGAGGCGGAGATCCCGGTGCCGGCGCAGGTCGCCGCCGACTGGGCGGGCCGGATCCACCTCGACTGGGGCCCGCTGCCCGGCAGTTACGGCTGGGTGTTCCCGAAGACCGAGACCAGCAGCCTGACCGTCGGCGTCATCTCGGCGCGCGGCGACGGCGAGCGGACCAAGCAGTACCTCGCCGACTACATCCGCCGGCTGGGCCTGTCCGGGTTCACCCCCCAGGTCGAGTCCGGGCACCTGACCCGCTGCCGGGCCGAGGACTCGCCGCTCTCCCGCGGCCGGGTGCTGGTCGCCGGGGACGCGGCCGGACTGCTGGAGCCGTGGACCCGCGAGGGCATCTCGTACGCGCTGCGCTCGGGCCGGCTGGCCGGCGAGTGGGCGGTGAAGGTCGCCGAGGCGGGCGACGCGGCGGCGGTGCGGCGCGAGGCGCTGAACTACGCGTTCGCGGTCAAGGCCGGGCTGGGCGTGGAGATGCGCGCGGGCAAGCAGCTGCTGGGCGCCTTCGAGCGGCGGCCGTACCTGTTCCACGCGGCGGTCTGCCTGGTGCCGGCGGCCTGGCGGGCCTTCGCCCGGACCACCCAGGGGCACACCTCCTTCTCCCAGGTGCTGCGGCAGTACCGGGCCGCGCGGCGGCTGACGGCGATGGCCTCGCGGTAGCGCGGTAGCGCGGCCGTCGTGACGCGGGGCCGGTGCTCCTCCCCGGTGCGGGGACGAGCACCGGC
>NZ_JBSHBN010000264.1:0-7492 GCF_053612025.1 Kitasatospora sp. NPDC054768 | reverse complement strand
CCCTCCCCTCGCGCGCTTCGTTCACGCCTCGCGGCGGACGTCCACCAGCACCTTGCCCATGGTCTGCCGCGCGGCCATCGCCCGGTGCGCCGCGGCCACCCCGGACAGCGGCACGGTCCGGTCGATCCGCGCCACCACCCGCCGCTCGGCGGCGAGCCGGAACAGGTGGTCGGCGATGCCCTCGAACAGCGCCCGGTCGGTGAGCACGTGCCTGAGCCAGAAGCCCTGCACCCCCGCCGAGCGCTCGGTCAGGTCGCCCATCGTGAAGCCGTCCTCCACGCCCTCCCGCGCCCCGACCGACACCAGCCGCCCGAAGGGTGCCAGTCCGGCCAGCCCGGCGCGCAGCACCCGGCCGCCGACCGAGTCCACGAACAGGTCCAGCCCGCCCGACTCCGCGAGCCGCTCGCCCAGGTCGGGGTCCTCGGAGTCCAGCACGGCGTCGGCGCCCAGCGAGCGCAGGAACTCCCGCTTCTCCGGGGTGGAGGCCAGGGCGACCACCCGGCCCGCCCCCAGCTCCCTGGCCAGCTGCACCGCCAGGTGACCGACCCCGCCCGCGGCCGCGGACACCCCGACGGCGTCGCCCGGCCGCAGCCGCCCCGCCAGGACCAGCGCGCCGTACGCCGTCGCCCCCTGCTCCAGCAGTGCGAGCGCCTGCTCGTCGTCCACGCCGTCCGGCACCTCCACCGTGTGCGCCGCCTCGGGGACGGCCACCTCGGCGTACCCGCCGCCGGTGCGCAGCAGCGCGACGACCCTCCGGCCGTCCTCGCGGCGCCGCCCGACCGCGTCGACGCCGAGCACCAGCGGCAGCGGGAGCTGCAGGTACTCGCCGGCGCGGATCTCCAGGTCGGCGTAGTTGAGCCCGGCCAGGGTGACGTCCACCAGCACCTGGCCCGGCCCGGCCACCGGTTCCGGCACCGTCTCGATGCACAGCTCCTCCGGCCCGCCGTAGCGGTGGATCACCGCCGCGCGCATCCCCTTCCCGTCCACGGCCACCTCGTCCCCTTCCGCCTGGTCCACGGCCACCTCGTTCACGGTCACCTCGATCTCGGTCGTCTCGTTCACGGTCGTCTCGTTCACGGTCGCGTCGTCCACGGTCGCCCGGGGCCTCATCCGGCGAACAGCGCGAGCAGCGCGCTCTCCAGGGCGCGGACGGCCTCCGGGCTCTCGGCGACCACGCAGTACATCACCGAGCCGTCGGCCGGCCCGAAGTCGTTGCTGTACAGCACGCCGGTGCCCGTCCGCGGGTCGAAGGCCAGCCCGGCCGCGCCGAGCGCCGCCACGGCCTCGGCGAAGGACGGCACCTTGAGGCCGGCGAGCTCCAGCAGGTGGCGCGAGCCGCGGTGCTCCTCGCGCAGCAGGCGGGCGGCGAAGATGTCGTGCAGGTGGCTGGAGCCGGTGAGCCGGCCGTTGGTCTCGTGGAAGTAGATCTCGCCCCCGGGCGTCAGCACGGCGTCCGCGCTGACCGTGCCCCGGTAGCCGATCACCCGCAGCGACTCGCACAACCGGGCTCCCTGCTCGACGAGTTCGGCCAGGACGCCCGCGTCCGGGGTGACCGGCGGGGTGATCTCGCCGACCACCACCGGCCGCATGACCATCTCACCGCAGCCGGCGAGCACCACGGCCGCGTCGTCGACGAGGAACTGGGCGTACAACGGCGCGCAGTCGGGGAAGTACCGCTCCACCACCACCCGTTGGCCGCGCCCGCCGGTCAGCCAGGTCCACCGCTCGGCCACGTAGGCGGCCACCGCCGCCCGGTCCGGCAGCGGAACCACCCGCTCGGCGCCGACCGCCTCCACCTTCTCGTCCCGGGCGAGGATCTCGTTGCCCAGCCCGCCCGCCTGGTACTCGACCTTCAGCATCACGCTGTGCCCCTGCCCCAGCAGGTGCTCGACAGCGGCCTCGACCTCGGCCGGCGAGCCGGCCACCGTCCCGGGCGGAATCGGCACCCCGACGCCGGCGGCCAGCGCCCGGAACCCCGCCTTGCTGTTGACCAGGGCGTTGCCGCCCTGCGCGGCGAAGGGCCGGCCGGGCATCGCGTGCGCCAGGCCGAGCGCGGCCGCCAGCCCGGCCACCGCGCCGTTCGGCGAGACGGCCAGCACCTCGTCGACGGTGCGCCCGTCCAGGACGCGGCGCAGCTCCGCGAGGAAGCCCGGGTCGACCAGGCGGTCGGTGGTGAGCACCTGGTCGCCGTGGGCGCCCGGCGGCGGCACCACGAAGGTCAGGCTGTCGGCCCGCACCCCGGTCAGCCCGGCGACGTACGCCAGGTACTCCGGGTCGGGGCCCCAGGGCAGCACCAGGACGTCGCCGTCCTCGGCCCACCAGAGCATCCGCTGTGCCCCGCACCCGGCGAACAGCTGCTCCAGCGGCGTCGCCCCGGTGAGGTCCCCGACCATCTCCTCGGTGCGGTTGTTCGCGATGCAGAGCGTCGTCATCTGGTGAACTCTCCCGGTGTCCGGCGCTGTCGCGGCCCACGGTTCTGGTCCCGCGCACGACACGGGTGTGGCGTGCGCTCCTGGTGTAGCGCACCGGGGTTGTTCTGGTTCGGTCCTCGGTCATTGAACAAAACGCCGAACAACCGGCGGCCCTCCGACCTGCGCGGTCGGGCCCGCCGGAGGGCCGGGCCGGCGTCGGCCCGAGCCGCGTACGGCACCCGCCGATCGGCGGGAACAGGACAACGACGGCCCTCCTCGCGCAGCCTCTCCGGGCAGGACGACGGCTCCGGCCCGGGCTCGGCGCGGTACTCGCCGCAGGCGCGGTACCTCTCGTTCCGGTGGCCGACCCGGTCACCGGCGCCGTCGTACGGGGTCTCCGGGGTGCCGGTTCCGCAGCTTCCCCAGCCGGGCCGGCGGCGCGGCGCACCGTCCTCGTGGGTACCGTGGACGTGCTGGTCGACCGACCCGTCCGGCTCACCCGACCCGTCCGGCCCGGCCGACCCGGCCCGATCCGACCATCGCGGTTCCGTCCGCAGAAGGGGGAACGAACTCCCATGACCACCACCGTCGCCGCCTACGCCGCACCGGGCCCCAAGGCCCCGCTGGAACGCACCACCATCGAGCGCCGTGCGGTCGGCGAGCACGACCTGCTGATCGACATCGCCTTCGTCGGCATCTGCCACTCCGACATCCACCAGGCCCGCGAGGGCTGGGGCGAGGCGATCTTCCCCATGGTGCCCGGGCACGAGATCGCGGGCGTCGTCACCGGGGCCGGCCCCGGCGTCACGAGGTTCCGGGTCGGCGACCGGGTCGGCGTCGGCTGCATGGTCGACTCCTGCCGCACCTGCGACAACTGCCGGGCCGGCCTGGAGCAGTACTGCGACGACGGCCCGGTGTGGACGTACAACGCCGTCGGCAAGGACGGCCGGCCCACGTACGGCGGCTACGCGAAGAACGTGGTCGTCGACGAGAACTACGCGGTGCGCATCCCGGACGCGCTGCCGCTGGACAAGGCCGCCCCGCTGCTGTGCGCGGGCATCACCACCTACTCCCCGCTGCGGCACTGGAACGCCGGGCCCGGCACGCGGGTCGCCGTCGTCGGCCTCGGCGGGCTCGGCCACATGGGCGTGCAGATCGCCCACGCGCTCGGGGCCGAGGTCACCGTGCTGTCCCAGTCCCTGCGCAAGAAGGACGACGGCCTGCGGCTGGGCGCCGACCATTACCACGCGACCAGCGACCCGGCGACCTTCCAGGAGCTCGCGGGCACCTTCGACCTCGTCCTCAACACCGTCTCCGCCCCGCTCGACTTCGCCGCCTACTTCTCCCTGCTGCGCACCGACGGGGCCATGGTCAACGTCGGCCTCCCGGAGGAGCCCGTGGAGGTCGACCTCCGGCGGCTGGCCGGCAAGCGCCGCAGCATGAGCTCCTCGGGCATCGGCGGGATCGCCGAGACCCAGGAGATGCTGGACTTCTGCGCCGAGCACGGCGTGGCGGCCGAGATCGAGCTGATCGGCGCCGACCGGATCAACGACGCCTACGAGCGCGTCCTCGCCAGCGACGTCCGCTACCGCTTCGTCATCGACACCGCCACCATCTGACGACCGGCCGGGCCGGGCCGCACCGGGCCCGCGCCGCGCCGAACACTTCGGAGGAGACCGTGCAACCGATCCTGGTGACCGGGGCCGCCGGCCGCGTCGGGGGCGTCGGACGGTCCGTGGTCGAGGACCTGCGGCGGCGGGGCCTCCCGGTCCGCGCCCTGGTGCACCGCGACGACGGGCGCGCGCGGGCCCTGCGGGCGACCGGCGCCGAGGTCGTCGTCGGGGACCTGACCCGCACGGACGACGTCCTCGCCGCCCTGGCCGGCTGCCGCCGGACGTACTTCGGCATGGGCGTCTCCGACCAGTACCTGGAGGCCGCCCTCACGGCGGCGGCCGTGGCCCGGGAGGCGGGGCGGCTGGAGGTGTTCGTGAACATGTCCCAGCTGACCGTCTCCGAGCTGGGACTCTCCGCCGCCGGCGAGTCCCACCAGCACCGGCAGCAGTGGCTGGTCGAACAGGTGCTGAGCTGGTCGGGCCTGCCCGTCGTCGAGGTCCGGCCCACCGTGTTCCTGGAGAACCCGCTCTTCCGGGCCGGACTGTCCTCGATCGCCAGGGACGGCACCGTCAGGCTGCCGTTCGGGCGGGCCAGGACCTCCCCCGTGGCGGCCACGGACGTCGCCGCGGTCGTCGCGGAGGTCCTGGCCGACCCGGCCCCGCACCTCGGCCGGGTCTACGAGCTGACCGGCCCGCGCTCCCAGGACGGCCCGGCCATCGCCGCGGAGGCCTCCGAAGCCCTCGGCCGGCCCGTCCGTTACGTCGACGTCCCGCTGCGGGAGTGGATCGACCACGACCTCGCACCGCTGGAGCTGCCGGACCACGTCCTCCGGCACATCTCCACCATGGCCCGTCTCCACGCCGAGAACCGCTACGACCGCCGGACCGACGGCGTCCGGCAGGTCACCGGCCGCCCCGCCACCGGCGTGGGCGACTTCGTCCGGCGGAACGCCGGCCTGTTCACCGGCTGACCAGCGGGGACGCGGCGGGCCGGCGTTCCCCCCGCCGCGAGCGGCCGGGCGGGCGCGTCTCCTACTGGAAGGAGACGCGGTGGGCGCCCGTCATGGACGTCACCAGGGAGTACAGCGAGGTGGTGGCGGTGATGAACAGCCGGTTCCGCTTCGGGCCGCCGAAGGTGAGGTTCGAGACCGGCTCGGGAACACGGATGCGGCCGAGGAGAGTGGCGTCGGGGGCGTAGCAGTGGACGCCGTCGTCGAAGGCCGCCGCCCAGAGCCGGCCGTCGCGGTCGAAGCGGATGTTGTCGAAGCGGCAGCCGACGCCCTTGACGAAGATCCGGTCGCCGGTGAGGGTGCCGTCCTCCCGGATGTCGAAGACCCGGATGTGCCCGGCCCGGCTGTCGTTGACGTCGCCCTGCGAACGGCCCCCCGCGCCCGAGGGCTTCGACGGCCCGCGCCCCGGGCTCCGAGCCGGGCGCGGCTCCGGTCGGTGACCGGGCCGCGCCCGGAGCGGTGCACCGGGGCGCGGGGACGTCGGCGGGAACTCCGGGAGCTCCGGGGGCTTCAGGAGCTCCGGGGATTCCGGGGTATCAACGCCCCTGGAGGCGCTTGACGTTGTCGCCGAAGGACCAGCCCTTCGAGCCGTCCCAGTTGAGCGACCACGTCATGAGCCCCTTCAGCGAACCACTGAAGGCGTTCCACGACTGACCGACCAGGCCCGTGTCCATGTAGCCGCCGCCCGCACCGGGCTGGGCCGGCAGGCCGGGCACCTGCTTGTCGTAGGGCACCCGGATGGTGGTGCCCTGGATGGTCAGGCCGTTGTTCAGGCAGGTGGTCTGCGCGGTGAAGCCCTGGACGGTACCGGCCTGGTAGGAGTCGCCGGAGCAGCCGTACATGCTGCCGTTGTAGTACTGCATGTTCAGCCACCACAGCTGCCCGTTGTCGGCGTACTTCTTGACGATCGGCAGGTAGGCGCCCCAGATCGACCCGTAGTTGACGCTTCCGCCGGTGACGTACGCGGTCTCGGGGGCCATCGTCAGGCCGAAGCCCGCGGGCATCTGGGACAGCACGCCGTCGATGATGCGGATCAGGTTGGCCTGGGAGGCGGACAGCGTGTTGATGTTGCCGCTCCCGGACAGGCCGGTCTCGATGTCGATGTCGATTCCGTCGAAGTTGTACTTCTTCAGGATCGGGACGACGGTCGCGACGAACTTGTCGGCGACGGTGCTGGAGCTCAGGTCGATGCCGGCGGCGGCGCCGCCGATCGACATCAGGATCGTCGCCCCGGCCGCCTTGGCCTGGCACATCTCGGCGGGGGTCGAGACCTTGACGTTGGTGTCCATGCCGTCCTGCCACAGGACGGTGCCGTCCGAGAGGATCACCGGGAAGGCGGCGTTGATGACGTTGTAGCCGTGCGCGGCGATCCGGCTGTCCGTGATGGGCACCCAGCCCATGCCGGGGTGGACGCCGTTCAGGGCGCCGTCCCAGTTCTCCCAGTACCCCTGGAGGACCTTGCCGGACGGCTTGGGCTTCGTGGGGCAGGTGTCGCTCGGCGGCGTGGTGGTGGGCGGCGTCGTGGTGGGCGTCGACGTCGTCGGCGGTGTGCTGGTGGGCGGCGTGGTGGTCGGCGTCGACGACGTCGGAGGCGCGGTGGTCGGCGTGGTGGCGGTCGGCGAGGGGCTGCTGCCGCCGGGGCCGGTGAGCGACACGTCGTCCGCGTAGAACGCCGGCTGCCCGTACCAGCCGTGCAGGAAGACGGTCACCGAGGTGGTGTTCGCCCCGGTGGTGAAGCCCACGCCGAGCTGGCTGTACGACGCGCTGTTCGCCGTCCAGGTGGAGGCGTTGGTGACACCGGTGCCGGTGGCGCCCAGGTAGATGTAGCTGCCCTGGACGTAGGCGCTCAGCGTGTACTGGGAGTTGGGCTGCACGCTGATGGTCTGGGTGCACTGGGCGGTGTCCTGGCCGGTCGGCGTGGCCTTGAGCGCGGAGGCGCCGGAGTGGACCGGGCTGCTCACCGCCGCACCCGCGCCGCCGGAACAGGTCCAGTCGGAAAGCCCGTTCTCGAAGCCGGGGTTGGCCACCAGGTTGGGGGTGGCGGCCCCGGCCGTGACGGTGCCCGCCACGGCGATGCCGGCGCCGATGACGGCTGCGGCGCTCACCCCGGCGAGGAAGCGCTTCAGGACGGTCGGCCCGTGCTCCGGGCCGCCGGTCCGGTGCACCTGTACTGCGCGTTCCACGGTCGCCCGCTCCGGGCGGAATCCGCCCGACGGGCGTGGGATGCGCGACCTCCGACGAAACATGCTGTGCTCCCTTTCCGCCGAGCGTCATGGACATGACCGACGCGTGGGGGCGTGACGCCCGGCTCTGGGTGAGGTGGGGGAAACATGTGGGGCTGTGCCGGACCGGATCGTAGGAGGGGCGGCAAGGGGAGTCAATAGGTCTGGACCAATTAGGTCTGGACCATTGCAGAGGGCGCGCACGACGACGCCGCCCGGTCCGCTCCGTACGAGCG
>NZ_JBSHBN010000263.1:0-7540 GCF_053612025.1 Kitasatospora sp. NPDC054768 | reverse complement strand
GTCTCCTCCGGAGACATGACGCGCCGTCACTACCGTGACGGAAAGCTGCGGCGTCGCTCCGCGACGCCAGCTGGCTGGGGCGGCGTGGAAGTCGGACGGCTCGACGCGGTGGGTGGTGGCGGTCACCGCCGGCCCGATTCTGATCTCTGTAATGCGAACCAGGTTCCTCGGGCGGATGGTTCGCTCAGAGCTGGCTCTGACCTGCTAGTTTCATGGGGACCGGCTTGGGCCGGGTGTTTCGTGGCTGCTGTGCGGCCTCATTCTAGCGTTCTCAGCGCCCTCCGGGCTCGTTCCGCCTCCGGCGGAACGAGCGGTCTGTGAGGGGCAGCCAGGCGATGCCGTTTCCTCTGCTGCAGAGGTTTTCGTGACCCTTGGTTAGGCTCAAGTCAGGTCTAAACCTTTCTCTTTGGTTTAGACCATGTTACTTGGCAACTAGAGAATGAGAGTTGGTCGGCCGATGTTATGTAACGGGATGTCGACGGCTTGCGGATACACATGTGTAATGCCACTGAGGCAAGGTTTCGGCGATACAGAACTGATCGACCGGGCGGGTTCTGTATCGCACACGGCTGCCCGGCCGTGATGAACTCGTGGGCAGTTGCTTGGCGTTGAGGGCTGACGCGGGCCCAGCCAATGGGTGCGCCTGGCCCAGGTTCCCGGCCGGGTTCGGGCGTCAGGTGTTGGGGATCGTGTGGTGGGGCTCCGCCGGCGGGATGGTGAGATTGTGGTGGGTGAAGAGGATGGTGAAGAACTGCTCGAGGAGGGGGCCAGCGTGGTGTCGGTTGCTGAGTTCGGTGGAGCTGAATCGGTAGACCTCGTAGCCGCGGAGCTTGAGGTCGCGGTCGCCGCGGACAGTGTCCTCGTACGCCTTGGCGGTCGCGTAGTGGTGGCGGCCGTCGACTTCCAGGACGGCGCGGTGGCCGCCCGGTAGGAGCATGAGGAAGTCCATACGGTGGTTCAGCAGGGCTTCGACGCCGCGCTGTTGGACGGTCTTGTGGTCCCAGTGCAGCCAGACCTCGGGGAGCAGGGCGGGTAGGGTCCAGGCGCGGGCGCCGTAGATGCGGTGGTAGAGCCGGTAGAGGTCGCGCTGGGGAGAGACGTCCTCGCTGGGCATGGAGGCCAGCAGGCGGTTGTAGAGGTCCTTCTTGGCCTGCTCGGTGTCGTCGGTGCCGGTTTTCTCCTGCCACCACTGCTGCAGGTCGCACCAGCGGATGCCGTCCGGGCCGATGGGCCGGTCGTAGACGAGGACCTGGTCTGTCCCCTGCAGGACTTCGAGATCGTTGTCGACGACGCTCTGGAAGCGGATGTCGGGCTTGGCGGTGGTGGCGAAGATCAGGGTCTTCGGCCGGCGGGCGGCGCCGGGGCCGGTGCGCAGGAGCTGGAAGTGTGGGTAGCCGTCGCGCTCGCCGGTCTGCTCGAGGCGGATTGCGGTCGGTGCCAGCGCCGTGTTGAGCGTCTCGACGAGGCGGACTTGGGTGCCAGCGTCCGGGAGGGTTGCCGGGTCGACCAGGGTTTCGAGGAAGCGGGTGAACCTGGCGGAGCCGGCCTCGAAGACCCCGAGCTGCTCGAACAGCTCCTCCGCCGACCAGTCCTCTCGGTTGCGGAACACGTGCTGGTGGATCCGGGCCCGCAGGCTCGTCGTCGACGATCCCGTCCACAGCGCCATCGGGTCGTCGTCCAGGTGCCAGAACCGTTCCAGTGCGCGCTCGAACCTGTCCTCGCGGTAGAGCAGCTCGTCGAGGTTGATCGCGGCGGCCAGCTCGCGCCGCACCCGGCCCGGGATCTCGATGACCGTTCCGGCGTCCCAGACGGCGTCCTCGAGGGCGAACCGCTCCTTCCCGCGGACGGACACCTGCGGGGAGTCAAGGAGGCGCTGCGCGGCCTGGAGGAGGCCGCCGTCGTCCGGGAGTGCCTTGAGGCAGGCTTCCAGGCGCTGGCTCTTCGAGCCTGTGTCTGCCGCGGGTATCGGTAGCCTGAGCTCGGGCCCCAGCTCGGTCAACTCCCGGTGGGTACAGGAATGGAGCCCCTGCACGACAGTGCTGACCGCTTCTCGCAGCTTCTTCGGATCCACCGCCACGGGCCGAGTGTGGCAGACCGCTCGGACAGCTGTCCCAGAAGCGGCGCAGCCGCCGTCCCGGCAGGCTCCGGGGTGCTGCACCGGAGCGCCGTTGCGCCGGCCTGGGCAGGTCGGCGCAACGGGGTACGCGGAGGGCGGCGTTCTGGCCTTCCCGGAAAGGGGCGGTGCAGCGGGGTGTGGGGCGCAGCGGCAGGGTGGGACGCGGTGGGGCGTTGGCGGGGATGGGCCCGTCTGTCCGGCCGGGACGTGCGGTGCTTGGTGGGGAAGATCGTCAAGCCGCTTGTGGCCGCAGCACCTAAATGATCTTGATTGCTTCGTCCCACACGTTGCCTCCGTCCGCCCAGGTCCACAGCCATTGGCGCAGTGACGGTGCGGCGTAGCACAGGCCGTCGTGGGGGTTTTCGCCCCAGTCGGGTTCCCAGCCGTCGGCGTCCCAGAGCAGGACGGGGTTGTCGATCGCGATCAACGAGACGTGCCACTGCATGCTGCAGCCGCCGCCTGTCAGGAAGAGCCATGACGCCGGCCGCCCGTACTTTGGCCCTCGCGTGTGGAGGGAGGTTGCGGGGCCAGTCCGGTCTGTGCCAGTACGGGACGCGGCGCGGTGTCAGCGAGGCGAGGCCTCCTTCCGGGCCGAATCCCCCGTCGCCGATCTCGGTGTAGATGCGTCGGAGCTGTGGCGGCAGCTCGTAGCCGAGTTGCCGCTCCACTTGCTCGACCTCGGCGTTCGTGAGCGGGGGAAACGGCTGGTCCGGGAGACAGCCGTGGGGATCGCCTGTGGTTCCGGTGCCCCGCGCGAGGTCGTGCAGCCGTTCCAGGAGTGCGTCGTCGTCTGCAGCGGTGCGGCGGAGGGTACCGGTCACGGGGCGGAACTGTAGTGGGGTGGCTACCTGGGGCTCCGTAGTGCGGGTGGCCGTTCGGGGACTGCCATCAGTGCTTGAGGTGGTGGTGTTCAGGCGCCGAGGCCGATGTGGGAGACGTAGGTATAGGCGCCCCAGTCGGAGTCGAGGTCGGCGATGACGTCGTCCCAGATCTCCTCCAGCTTCGCCTCGTCGCCGTCGACCATGGCGTCGACGGCCTCGTCCCAGACGTAGCGGACCTGGATGGTGCGCAGGCGGAGGTTGTCGCGGCGGCGGGGCTGATCGACGAGGTCCTGGTTGACGGGGTGGATCTCGACTCGGGTGCCGCGGCCGGCGTTGTTGAGGTGCTGCTTGAAGCCGCCGGGGTTGGTGAGGACGTTGTGGGCGCGCAGGTTCCAGTAGGCGGTGTCGATGGCTTCGAGATTGTGGGGGCGGGGGCGCTGGGTGCCATGGGTCCAGGCGCGGATGGTGCGGGGGGTGGCGGTGATGCCGGCGTCGCTGAGGGCCTGGGTGCCGCCGGTGGTGGTGGTGAGATAGCGCATCCGGGCGAGCAGGCCACGGCGGGTGGTGGGCGGGGATTTGATGCCGCCTTCGATGATCATGCGCTCGAGGGCGTCTTCGAGGGCGCGGCCGAGGGCGATCTTGCCGTGGACGTTGCCGGGGTCCAGATGGGCGCCGTACTTGCCGAAGTTCTTCCATCCGTCGGTCGACACGTTCAGGCGGCCTTTCGGGTGCGCGGGAGGGTGTACTGGTCCTTGAGTTTCATCTGGGTGGTGAGGCGGCCCTCGGTGAACACGGTGCGCCAGTCGGCGCTGTCGCTGGTGGTATGGAGTTCGTCGGTGCCGCGCAGGGCGACGATGATCAGGCCGTGGGTGTGGGCGCGGTGGGCCTTGTACCAGAGGTTGGCGAAGGCCTGGGAGCGGATGATGTGCATCCAGTCCGGGCGGCGCAGGTCCCGGTTGTGGGTGGATTCGCCGATGGTGGAGACGAACTTGGCGTAGATGGCCTTCACGTAGGCCTCGGTGACGGTGTCGGCGGTGGTGATGGCGTTCTCGCGGGCGATGGTCAAGACACGGCGGAACTTCTCCAGCAGGCTTTCGCTGGCGCCGGAGGTCCAGGCCTCGGTGATGTGCGGGGCCTCGCTCAGGCCGAGCTTGTGGCAGCGGATCAGCAGGCGGACGGTGGCGTCGTCGAGGAGAACGGGGCCGGTTTCGCGGCGGCCTCCGATGGGGTCGGGCAGGTGGGGGTGGTTCCAGGTGGGGCGCTTGGGCAAGAGGTAGATGCCGGAGCGTTTGGGGTCGAAGCCGCCGTCGGGCTGGTGCTGGAGGGCGCCGATCGGCAGGTGGGTCTTCAGGGCGGTGCAGTAGGCGGCGTTGGTGTCCAGGACATCGACCGCCACCGGGAGCAGCCGTCCCTTGCGCAGGTCGTCGAGCAGGGGGGCGTTCTCCCACTTGTGGCGGCCCTCCCAGATGTCGTCGGCGCCGTTGCGGGACTTCTTGCGCAGGAAGTCCAGCGTCTCGGGGTAGACGGTGTGTTCGTAGGTGGCGCCGACGCGGGTGGCGTCGAAGAGTTGCATCCCGTTCGGGATGGCCTTCTTCTCCAGGGCGGCGATCGCGGCCTCGGTTTCGCCGCCGTGTTCCTCCAGGGCCTGGTGGACGGCGCTGGCGATCATGTCGAGGTAGTAGCTGTAGTCCCGGTCCGAGTAGCTGTCGCCCAGGGCGGCGTCCGCCCGGGCACTGGGAGTGCGCTCCGCAGGCGTCCGGGTCGGGCGCAGCGGCTGGCTGTTGCCGGTCTTGAACGCGGCGGGGACGTCCAGGGCGGGGGTCTGCGCGGCTGGGGCAGGCGTGAGGAACGGGCCCTGGGCGTCATCGGCTCCCCCGGCGGTAGTGGTGCCGGGGAGCAGCGTGGCGGGCTCCCGGGGGCCTTCGGCGGCCACCGCGGGTGCCTCCTGGAGCGTCTGGGCAGCCGGACCGGAGGCGGGCGCGGCGGGGGCCGGCTGGGCCTGAGCGGACACGCCAGGATCGGTGGGCGCTTCCCGGGGCACCTCCGGTGCCGGGGCAGAGCGCGTGGTGGTCGGCGCGGCGGGTGCGACGGCGGCCGTGTCGTCGGGGGTGGGGTCGGTGAGGCGGGCGTGAGCCGGGTCGGAGGACAGGGTGAGGGTGGTCAGGGGGCCGAGGTCGCGTTCGGCGATGGCGAGACGGACACGGCCACTGCTGGTGCCGGGGGTGGTGTCGGGGGTGAGGGTGAGGGTGACGTCGGCGGCCAGGGCGCGGATCAGGTCGGGGTTGTCGGTGTCGAGGGCGGCAAGCACCGGAAGGTAGTGGGTACGGGCGAGGTGGGCCAGGGCCTGGCCTGCGTCGGCGAGGGCGGGCAGGCCGGACAGGGGCAGGCGGGGGTCGGGGGCGGTCTGGAGGCGGTCGACAACCACGAGTGCGAGGTCGGGGACGTCGGCGGCGGTGGTGATGATCGCCTCGGCGTCCAGGCCGGTCCCGTCGTCGATCAGCAGCGGGGCCGCGGCGAGGAGGTCGGCGGTGCGGGCGACGGCCTCACGCTCGGTGTCGTCGAGGGTTTGGGCGCGCAGGCGGCGGTAGTCGACCGGGGTGTGGGCGGCGATCACGCGGGCGGCGATGTCGGCCCGGGTCAGCCCGGAGGCTGCGTACAGGACGGTGCGCCGCTGGTTGAGAGCGGTGGCGCGGGCGGCGCTGATGGTCAGCAGACTTGCTCCTGTGCCGGGGGCGCCAGCGACCAGGTAGAAACGGCCCGGCTGCAGACCACCTAGAGCGGCATCGAGGGTGGGAATGCCGGTCGGCAGGCCCACCTGCGGAGTCTGTTCGCCGTCCCCGTCCCCGGCGGGGGTAGTGGGCAGCAGGGTGTCCAGGACCTGCCCGAGCGGGGCAAGCCGACGGCGTGGGGCCGACGACACCGCCGCGGCAGGCGCGACAGCGGACGCAGCACCGGCAGCTGACGGTCCGGCAACCGGAGCGACCGGAGCAGGCTCGGTGGCCGGGGCGGGCCCGGCAGCTGGAGCGATGGGGTCGGTGGCCAGGTCGAGAGGATCGGCGTCGGGCGCAGCGGCCGCAGCCTGCGGGGCCGCCGCCGGGGTGTCGGGTGCGGCGGCCGGGAGGGCCGGTGGCGGTGTCGCGGTGGCCGGGAAGAGGGCGGTGGCGCAGGCCAGGACGGCTACCGGCCGCTTGTGGCGCAGCAGCACCTGCGGGGTGCCGGCGGCGGCTTGGGCGACCAGGTCGCCCAGGACGGGGCGGGCCTCGGCGATGCCGAAGGCAGGCGAGTCGGCGGTGGGCAGGCCGGCTGTGGTGGCCAGGTGAGCGGAGACCAGCAGGGCCCGCTCCCCCTCGCCGCGGGTGAGCTCGGTGATGGTGCCCTGCTCGGCGTCCCGGATGAGCTGGGGCAGCAGCGGCCTTGCCTTGTGCACGCCCAGCGACACGGCGGGCGCACCCGGGCCGGGGGCGGCGGGGTCGGGCGGCGGGGCGGATGCGGCGGGCACCAGGGCCTCCAGGGGACGGGAGCACGGCAGCGGGCAGGAACAGCAATCAGTAATGTAATGCAGACTCTAGCACGCGCGATACATAAATCTCGTATGCGGTGAGCTGCAGAGACCAAGCAAGTCGCCTGTTTTGTACAGATTCTGACTGATCGTCAGGCATGTAATGGACATATGCGGGTTGGAGTGCTTCGGCGGCTCACGCTGCCCCTCGAACCCATGCAGCCTGAGGGCGCCAGTCGTGGCGCACGACGTCCGCGCCATACGGGGCGCCCCGGTGGTCGTAGCACCAGGCCCGTCTGGCCGCCGAGTTCGCGGCGGCGGAGCGGGAAGCCGGGGAGCATCGGCGCCACCATGAGCAGGATCGCAGGAGTGACGAGGAGCGGCGCGGGCGCCAGGATGGCGCCGACCGTCCGAGCCGGCCGGTCCTCCCTACCGCCAGCCCGCCCGGCCGTCCGCGTCCCGGCGCCTGGGCAGCGTTCCCCGCTGTGTGGTCTGCAAGCTGAAACTGAATCCGGTCCTCGCTGTAGGAGGCCGCCACATGCTCTGTCGAACCGCCCCCGTAGAGCGGATGCGTTCGGGTGGCGCCCGCTGGCGGGTTCTGTCGTCAGCCCGGACTTGTCAGTGGCACCGCTTACCTTTGCCCTGAAATCTGACTATCTGTTCCATTTAGTGAGGTTCTAGTGGTAGACGTCATGGCCCGGAGCACCGGGCACGCGGACGGGGCCCGGGCGGAGCAGGAACAGGTCGACGGCGTGCCGCGCGGGGATCCGCGCCGTGCTCTGGGATATCCCTTGTCCAAGGTGGCGGGCGAGTACGAGGCCATCATGGACGTACTCGACGGAGCAGTGGACGCCCTGGACCTCAGCGAGGTCTCCTCCGCACTGCGCGCGGCGGGGAGCGATCTGACCCAGGACCTGGTGGCGCAACGGCTCAGGTCCTTGGAGGAAAGGTTCGAGGCCGTGTGCAGCGAGCCGGACGACGGCTTCCTGTCACTGGAGGACCTCACCGGAGCGCGGTGGGGGAACCACCCCCCCCCCGGGGGGGGGGGGGTGGAGAGGCGGGTGGCGAAGAAGCGGCCCCACGGGGCCGTGGGGCCGGAGAAAA
>NZ_JBSHBN010000262.1:0-7554 GCF_053612025.1 Kitasatospora sp. NPDC054768 | reverse complement strand
CGACCCCGTGGCTGCGGGCGCACCCCGGGTGGCCCCTCCCCGCTCCCCGCCCCCGCCCCCCCGGGCCGGTGCCCGACGGCCGCCGCGCGGGCGCCCGCGCGGCGGCGCTACGGGTGCGGGCGGGTGCGCTGGGCGGGCAGGGACGGGGCGCAGGTGCGGCGGGCGAGTTCGGCGAGGGTGTGGAAGAGGACGTCGCCGAGCAGGACCGGGTCGCGCGAGGCGTCGGACGCCCGCGGGTCGCGGGTGTCGGGGCGGGCGGTCGGGGGCGGCTGGTCGCGGAGCTGGCGTGTGGGCATGGCTCTTCCTGCCGACGGGGTGGCCGTGGGCAGTCATGCCCGGCGCGGCCGGCCGGGCACCCCGGGGCCGGGGGGATCGGCCGGAAACGGCGTACGAAGGGCTTGATCACGGCGGGGACGGCCGGTGGCCGCGGGGCCGGGCCGGTGACCCTGCCGCGCCGATGGGCGAAGATGGACCGGTGACCGAACCCCGTACCGCGCCCCGCCTCATCGCCACCGACCTGGACGGCACCCTGCTCTGCTCCGGTGGCACCGTCACCGACCGCACCGCCGCGGCGCTGGCGGCGGCCGAGGCGGCCGGGGTGCAGGTGGTGTTCGTGACCGGGCGGCCGCCGCGCTGGATGCAGCAGGTGAGCCCGCACATCGGCGGCCACGGGGTGGCGATCTGCTCGAACGGCGGCGCGGTGGTGGACGTGCGGCGCGGCGAGCTGCTGGAGACCTTCCCGCTGCCGGTGGAGACCACCCTGGCGGTGGTCGAGGCGCTGCGGGCCAAGCTGCCCGGCACCGCGTTCGCCTTCGAGCACCCGGGCGGCTGGGCCCGCGAGCCCGGGTACGCGGTGCCGATGTGGGGCGACGAGCTGGAGCACGAGGTCGGCACGGCGGAGGAGTTGCTGGGGGCCGGTGGGTCGGTCCGGGGCCTGTTCAAGCTGCTGGCCAAGCACCCGGACCTCGATCCGGACAAGTTCCTCGCCGAGGCCAGGGAGGCGGCCGGGCACCTGGCCGAGATCACCCGCTCGGCGGCGATCCCGCTGCTGGAGATCAGCGCGCCCGGCGTCACCAAGGCCAGCACGCTGGCCCGCTGGTGCGCCGGGCGCGGGATCGACCGGAGCGAGGTGGTGGCCTTCGGCGACATGCCGAACGACCTGGAGATGCTGGCCTGGGCCGGCACCGCGTACGCCGTCGCCAACGCGCACCCGCAGGTGCTGGCGGCGGTGCCGCTGCACACCCTGAGCAACGAGCAGGACGGCGTCGCGGCGGTGCTGGAGCGGCTCCTCGGCCGGTAGGACATCGGGAACCGCTCCGGCCGGGAACGGCCGGAGCGGTCGGAACGGCCTAGCCGAAGCGGCCGTTGACGTAGTCCGAGGTCCGCTGGTCGCGCGGGCTGCCGAAGATCTGCTCGGTCGGCCCGGCCTCGACGATCCGCCCGGGGGTGTCGTGGGTGGCCAGGAAGAACGCGCAGGTCTGCGAGACGCGCTGGGCCTGCTGCATGTTGTGGGTGACGATCACGATGGTGAGCCGCCCGCGCAGTTCGGCGATCGTCTCCTCGACCCGCCGGGTGGAGGTCGGGTCGAGCGCGGAGCACGGCTCGTCCATCAGCAGGATGTCCGGCGAGACGGCCAACGACCGTGCGATGCACAGGCGTTGCTGCTGGCCGCCGGAGAGCGCCCCGCCCGGGGTGTGCAGCCGGGTGGACACCTCGTCCCAGAGCCCGGCCCGGCGCAGGCTGGTCTCGACCAGGTGCCGGCGCTCGTCCTTGGACACCTTGATCCCGGCCAGCTTGAGCCCGCTGGAGACGTTGTCCTGGATGGACATCGCCGGGAACGGGTTGGGCCGCTGGAACACCATGCCGATCCGGCGCCGCACCTCGGCGGGCCGGCGGCCGGGCCGGTAGACGTCGTCCCCCTCCAGCAGCACCTCGCCGGAGAGGGCGGCGCCGCGCACCATCTCGTGCATCCGGTTGAGGATCCGCAGGTAGGTGGACTTGCCGCAGCCGGACGGGCCGATCAGCGCGGTGACCTCGCCGGCCGGCATCGCCAGCGAGACCCGCTCCAGGACCTTGCGGCTGCCGAACCAGGCGGAGACGTCGCGGGTCTCCAGCCCGGCGAGCGGCTCGTCGTCGGGGTGGCCGTCCGCGTACCGCCGGTCGGCGTACGGAGCGGGGGCGACCGGGGGGAGGGTGATGGTGTCGGCGACCGGGTCGGCCGGTGAGGGGGCCGCCGGCGGGGTTTCGGTCAGTGGTGCGTCGGTCATCGGAACGGTCCTCCGGGCGCGCGTCAGTAGAGGTTGGGCAGCAGGGCGGCGGCGTTCTCGTAGACCGCCCAGAGCAGCGCGCCGACCACCGGCGCGAGGCTCAGGTACGCGGCCGAGCGCCGCCAGTACCGGGCCAGCAGCAGGGCGCCGGCCACCGCGCCGAGCAGGCCGAGCGACCACAGCTGGAGCGTGGCCAGCGCGCCCTTGTCCGCGGCCAGTGCCTTGTCGTACGGGACGGTCGCGGGCCGGCCGCCGGGGTTCTGCTGCGGGTCGCCGTCCAGCCGGGCGCCGATCAGCACGGTGGAGCCGGGGATCCAGTCGGAGTCGCCGGTGACCAGCACCATCCGGTTGCGGGCCTGGTCGACGATCGGGTGGTCGCCGTCGCCGTACACGTTGACGGTGTAGGTGAACGTGCCCTGGCCGGTGGTGGCTTCGATCTTGTCGCCGACCCGCAGCCTGGACAGCTCGGCGAACGGCGCGCCGAAGGTGGCGCCGCGGCCGAAGACCACGGCGACCCCGCGCTGGCCGGGCAGCGCGGTGTCCCGGCGGTGGCCGGGGCCGCGCATCAGGTCCCGGCCGGTGGTGCCCTCGACCACCACGGCCCGGTGCAGGCCGATCGCCGGGATGTCCAGCAGTGCCACCGGGTCGCCGTCGGCGGCCGCGCCGGTCGGGGCGACCGCCCGGGCCAGCTGGTCGCGGAAGGTCTTGTACGCGGTGGACTGGTAGTGCTTCTGCTGGACGTGCGAGAGCGTGAACAGGTACCCGACGAAGCCGAGCACCAGCGCCGCGGCCAGGCTGACCGCCCAGGCGCCCTGGAGGAACCGCCGCCGCCCGGGGGAGACGGCGGGCCGGGCCGGGGCGGCGGGCCCGACGGGGGCGGCCGGCTGCTCCGGCGCGCTCACCGCGACCGGCTTCTCCAGCACCGGGGCCGTCACGAGGTACCGCCCGAGCCGTTGCGGCGGCGCAGCAGCCGGCGGCCGAGCAGCGGCGGGACGAGCACCACGGCGAGCAGTTCCAGCGCGGTGAGGGAGGACAGCATCCAGTCCTCGGGCTTGCCGCTGACCTCGACCACGTTGGCCGCCACCTCGGTGGCGGCGCCGCCGCGGCCGCGGGCGACCACCTGGCCGGTCTGCGGGTCGACCACGTCCTCGGTGGCGTCGCCGGCGCCGGGCGCGTTCGGGTCACCGCCGGCCGCGCCGCCGGCCGCGTTCGGGTCGCCGGCACCGCCGGCCGTTCCCGCGCCCGCACCGGTACCGGCGCCACCCGCGCCGCCGCCGGCACCGCCTCCGGAGCCACCGGACCCGCCGGTGCCGCCGGAACCGCCCGCCGCACCGCCGGAGCCGCCGGCCGCGCCGCCGGAACCGCCCGCGCCCGAACCGGTCTTGACCGGCTGGCCGTTCTGCACGGTGCAGTCCAGCGGGGTGCCGGCCTTGTCGCAGGGGCTCGGCATCGGGGCGTTCTTGAGGACGGTCAGCTCCCCGGCCGAGTTGAAGGTCGGGTTGGCGCAGTTGGAGAGGGTGTTCGGGTCGACCGGGCTGGCGTTGCCGGGGATGTTCCTGGTCTGCAGCAGACCGCCCTTGACCAGGCCGCGCGGGATCGGCGAGTAGCCGAGGTCGTCCGCCTTGCCCTGGCCCTCGCACAGCACGTACGAGAGGAAGCGGCTGAGGGCGGAGCCCTTGTCGTTGTTGAAGCGCGGCGGCGGCGGGTTGGCCGCCCCGGCCCGCGGCACGATCAGGTAGCTGTAGCTGGAGATCGGGTAGGCGCGCGGGTCGTCCATGGTGTAGACGCCGTCGAGGTTCTGCTGCAGGTAGTTCGGGTCGTCCGCGGGGGTGCCGTCGTCCACGCCGCGGATCTTGGCGGCGGTGAGCGCGACGGCGACGTTGGAGGCGGTCGGCAGCGAGTAGTAGCCGGCCTGGTTGAGCACCTTCACGACCGGCCAGTTGCTGCGTTTGGCGAACGCGTACTCGTCGTAGCCGATGGTGCCGACGTTGCCCGGGGACTTGATGTAGCCGGCCACCACGTCGGAGCCGTTCTGCGCGACCATCCGGCCGGACGGCGGGAAGAACTCGGTGTAGTCGCCGCAGCTCACCCCGTTGACCGCCTTGCAGTAGGACTCCCACTGGTCCTTGTGGGTGTGCTCCATCCAGCGGGTGAACTGCGCGGTGGCGCCGGAGCCGTCGGAGCGGATCACCGGGGTGATCTGCAGGTTGGGCAGTGCCTTGCCGTAGTCACTGGTGACCTTCGGGTCGTTCCAGTTGGTGATCTTGCCGGTGAAGATGTCCACGATGGTCTGCGGGGAGAGCCGCAGGTCGCGGACCTGCTTGCCGCCGACCACCAGGTTGTACATGAAGGTGGTGCCACCCGCGGTGATCGGCACGTAGGAGTAGCCGTAGACCGGGTTCTCCCGCTCGCCGCCGCCGTTCGCGTGGCCGTTCTGCCCGAGGCCGGTGTCCGGCGAGGAGCGGAACGGCACGTCGGAGGCGGTGAAGTCGTCCTGCCCGATCGACCACTGGGTGCGGCCGGCCGCCGAGCCGACCGGGTTGAAGTTGATCTGGATGCCCTGCGGGGACACGTCCTGGCGCCACTGGTCGATGGCGGGGCCGGCCCAGCTGGAGCCGTCCGCGCTCAGCGAGATCGAGGCGGCGTGGGCCGGGGTCTGCCCGATCAGCAGGGAGGCCGTGGCGAGCGACAGGGACATGGCCCCTGCCAGCAGCCGGGCCGTGGAGCGCCTTGCGGCCTCCCGGAACATGTGAACTCCTCGGGGACGGAGGGTGGTTGGTCCGGACATCAGTGCTTCGCCTGCGAGTGGAGGGCGTACGGACGGGCGATGGCGCCGAGCGCGGCCGCCTCCTGTCGACGGGCGTCCCGGTCGATCCGGCGCTTCTGGGCCCGGGTCAGCTGCCCGGGCCGGCGGCCGCCGAGCACGCGCGCGGTGACGAACAGGACCAGCACGACGCCCATCAGCGTCAGGCCGGCCGCGAAGCCGCGCGCGATCATGCCGTCGTACGGCTGCTTGACGTAGTTCCAGATGTAGAGCGGCAGCGAGACCTGGTGCCCCTCGAAGGGGTTGCCGTTGAACTGCGAGGTGAAGCCGGAGGTGAGCAGCACCGGCGAGGTCTCGCCGACGCCGCGCGCCATGCCGAGCACCACCGCGGTCACCAGGCCGGGCCGGGCGGTCGCCAGCACCACGTTCCACACCGTGCGCCACTGGCTGCCGCCGAGCGCGTACGAGGCCTCGCGCAGGGTGCCGGGCACCAGCCGGATGACCACCTCGGCGGCCCGGGTGACGATCGGCATCATCATCACGGTGAGCGCGAGCGAGGCCGCGAACCCGCTCTTCTCGAAACCGAAGGTGATGATCACGACGCCGAGGATGAACAGGCCCGCCACGATGGACGGCAGCGCCGTCATCGCCTCGACCAGGGTCCGCACCGGGCGGGCCATCCGGCCGCCGACCTCGGACATGAAGACGGCCGCCGCGATGCCCAGCGGAACGGCGAACAGGGTCGCCAGGCCGAGCTGTTCGAGCGAACCGACGATCGCGTTGAGCGCGCCGCCGGAGGTGAGCTGGTCGAGCGGGCCGGTGTGCTCCATCGACTCGGTGAAGAAGTTGAGGTGCTGGGCCGCCTCCCAGCCGCGGCTGGCGACGTAGCCGATCTGGTCGGCGATCAGCGCGACCACCAGCAGCCCGGAGCTCCAGGCGACCACGGCGACCAGCCGGTCCCGCACCATCATCGGGTTCCACTGGAGCCGGCCGAGCAGGTAGTAGCCGGCCAGGAAGAGCAGGTACCAGCAGAGCAGGAAGCCGAAGGCGCCGCTGAACGGCAGCACCCGCTCGTACAGCACCCAGTCCAGTGCGAGCGAGCCGGCCGTCGCGCCCGCCACGGTGAGGACGTCGTCGCGGGTGACGCCGCCGATCCGGAGCTTCTTCTCGGGGCCCGGGGCCCCGGCCGCGGCGGGCCCCGGGGGCGCGGGCTCACCGGCGGGCCCGGACACCGCGACCGGCGGCAGGTCGAGCGTGGTCATCGGATGGTCCCTTCACGGTTCGGGTGGCTGCGTGGGCCGGTCGTCGCCCCGCGGGCGGGCGTCCGTGGACAGGCCCTGTCCCCGCGGGCGGTTCGGGGGTTCGTCATGCTCAGTCCGCCGTCGCGGCGCCGGAGCGCGAGCGGTTGATGACGACCCCGGCCAGCACGTTGACCAGCAGGGTGAGCGCGAACAGCACCAGACCGGCGGCCATCAGCGCGGAGAGCGACAGCGAGTCCGACTCGCCGAAGCGCAGCGCGATCAGCGCGGAGATCGAGTTGGCGCCGTTCTCCAGGATGTGGGTGATGGCCTTGAAGTTCGGCGAGATGATCAGCGCGACGGCGATGGTCTCGCCCATCGCGCGGCCGAATCCCAGCATCACCGCGCCGATGACGCCGCCCTTGCCGAACGGCAGGACCACGGCGCGGACCATCCCCCAGCGGGTGGAGCCCAGCGCGTACGCGCCCTCCCGCTCGCCCTGCGGGGCCTGGGAGAAGACCTCCCGGCTGAGCGAGGTGACGATCGGAATGATCATCAGGGAGACCACCACGCCGGCGATGAAGGTCGAGGAGGTGTACGAGGTGCCGATGTCGCCGATGCGCACCTTGAGGAAGGGAATGGCGTCGCCCAGGTGGTTGGCCATCCAGCGGACGAAGCCGATGATCCGCGGCTGGAGGAAGAACAGGCCCCACAGGCCGTAGACGATGCTGGGGATCGCCGCCATCAGGTCGACGAGCGAGATCAGCGCGGCGCGCAGGCGCACCGGGGCGTACTCGGAGATGAAGATCGCGGTGCCGAGTGCCACCGGGACGGCGATGACCAGCGCGATCACCGCGATCAGCAGACCGTTGGGCAGGACGGCGGCGATGCCGAAGTTGTGGGCGGCGGTCTGCCACTTCTGCTCGGTCAGGAAGGACCAGCCGACCGCGCGCAGCGCGTCGGTGCCGCGCAGGACCAGGAAGAAGGCGATCAGTCCCATGATCGCGAAGACCGAGAGGCCGGCCAGCCGCAGCACACCGCGGAACACCCGGTCGCCCGGGGTCGCGGGGGCGGTGATGGTGCGCGGGACGTCCTGATCGGGCCCGTGGTCGGGTTGGCGTGGCGCCCCGGCGTACGGTGCCGCGGGCTCGGCGGCGGATGTCATGTGTGCTCTCCGTGCTCGGGAACGGGCGTGCTCGGTGAGGGTCCGGGGCGCTGCCTCGGCGGGAGGAAGCGCTCGGCGGGGCCGGAA
Source organism: Kitasatospora sp. NPDC054768 (assembly GCF_053612025.1). Taxonomy (NCBI): domain Bacteria; kingdom Bacillati; phylum Actinomycetota; class Actinomycetes; order Kitasatosporales; family Streptomycetaceae; genus Kitasatospora; species Kitasatospora sp. NPDC054768. Next base: position 33 of record NZ_JBSHBN010000262.1, on the reverse strand, counting down.
CGGCGGCCCCGCCGAGCGCGGGTTCCTACTTGC
>NZ_JBSHBN010000261.1:0-7576 GCF_053612025.1 Kitasatospora sp. NPDC054768 | reverse complement strand
GGACATCCCGGTCCACCACGCCACATCGCCCGTCGAGACCCTGCGGGTGATCCAGGACTTCCTCACCACGGACACCCCGCGCATGGTGGTCGCCACGCGCAACGCCGTTCCGGTCCGTCCGGGCGAGGACGTCGACCCGCAGGCCGCCGCCGTCTGGGGCCTGGTCCGGTCGGCCGCCACCGAGCACCCCGGCCGGTTCGTGCTGGTCGACGGTGACGACGGCGACGAGGTCCGGCTGGCCGGCGACGAACCCCAGCTCGCGATCCGCGTCGGCGCCGTTCACGTCCCCCGCCTCGAACGGGCGCGGACCGAACCGCTGCCCTCGCCGCTCAGCCCCGGGGGCACGGTGCTCGTCACCGGCGGCACCGGCACCCTGGGCGGCACGATCGCCCGCCACCTCGCCGTGCGGCACGGCGTGCGGCACCTGCTGCTGGTCGGCCGGAGCGGCCCGGACGCCCCCGACGCGGCCGCGCTGACCGCCGACCTGGCCGCGCTGGGCGCGACCGCCGACATCGTGGCGTGCGACGTGTCCGACCGCGAGGCGGTGGCGCGGCTGCTCGCCGAACACCCGGTCACCTCGGTGATCCACGCCGCGGGCACGCTGGCCGACACCGTCGTGGAATCCCTCACCCCGCAGCGGTTCGCGCGCGTGTGGGAGCCGAAGGCCCTCGCGGCGCGGCACCTCCACGAACTGACCTCGGACCTGGAGGCGTTCGTGCTGTTCTCGTCGGCGGCCGGTGTGCTGGGCGGTGCGGGCCAGGCGAACTACGCGGCGGCGAACGCGTACCTCGACGGCCTCGCCGCACACCGGCACGCCCAGGGACAGCCGGCCGTGTCGCTCGCCTGGGGCTATTGGGCGGAGGCCAGCGGCATGACCGGAGGTCTGACCGCCGTCGACCGGCACCGCCTGGCCAGGGCCGGCGTACGGCCGCTGCCGACGACGGACGCGCTGGCCCTGTTCGACGCCGCGCTGACCGCGGGCACCCCCACCCTCGTCCCCGTCAGGTTCGACCTGCCGGCGCTGCGCCGCGCCGGCGACCCGCCCGCCCTGCTGCGGGAGCTGGTACGGCCCCGGCGCAGGCAGGCCGCCGACCGCGCGTGGACGCAGGCCGACGTGCTGCAACTCGTCGTGGGCCAGGTCGCCCTCGTCCTGGGGCACTCGTCACCGGAGGCGGTCAACCCCGACCAGGCGTTCACCGACATCGGGTTCGACTCGCTCACCGCCGTGGAACTGCGCAACCAGCTCGACGCGGACACCGGCCTGCGCCTGCCCGCCACGCTCGTCTTCGACCACCCGACACCGGCCCGCCTCGCCGCCTTCGTGCACACACGGCTGCACGGCACCGAACCCGACCCCCTGCTCGCCGAACTCGACCGGCTCAAGTCCACCCTGGACGCGGCAGCCGCCGACGCCGACTACGAGACCGTCGCGGCCCGCCTCGAAGCGCTTCTCGCGGCCTGGACCGCCAGACGTACCGGCTCCGCGGCCGGTGTCGACGAGGCCAGCGACGACGAACTGTTCAGCCTTCTGGACGATGCGCACCGCAGGACCGAGGTCATCCGCTCGGGCGAGTCCCGAAACGCTGAGGAGTAGCGATGTCCGACGAAGAGAAGCTCCGCACTTACCTCAAGCGCGCCACGGCCGACCTGGGAGTGCTCAGTAGGCGCCTCGCCGACATGGAGGAGGCCGCGCGCGAGCCGATCGCGATCATCGGCATGGGCTGCCGCTACCCGGGCGGAGTGGAGTCCCCGGACGGCCTGTGGCGGCTTGTCTTGGACGGTGTCGACGCGATCACCGAATTCCCGCCGGACCGTGGATGGGACGTCGTCCACGACCCTGACCCGGACCGGCCGGGCACGACCTACAGCCGGTCGGGCGGCTTCCTCGCCGACGGCGCCGGCTTCGACGCCGGGTTCTTCGGGATCTCGCCGCGTGAGGCACTGGCGATGGACCCGCAGCAGCGGGTGCTGCTGGAGACCGCCTGGGAGACCTTCGAGTACGCCGGCATCGACCCGACCACACTCGGCGGCAGCCGCACAGCCGTGTTCACCGGCCTGTGGTCCTCCGGCTACGGCAACCAGCCGCCGCCGGACCTCGAAGGCTTTCTCGCCACCGGAACAGCCACCAGCGCCACGTCCGGGCGGGTGTCGTATCTGCTGGGGCTGGAGGGTCCGGCGGTGTCGGTGGACACGGCGTGCTCGTCGTCGCTGGTGGCGATCCACCTGGCGGCGCAGGCATTGCGGGCGGGGGAGTGTTCGCTGGCGTTGGCCGGTGGTGTGACGGTGATGGCGACGCCGGCGGGGTTCGTCGAGTTCTCGCGGCAGCGGGGGCTTGCCGCCGATGGCCGGGTGAAGGCGTTCGCCGAGGCGGCCGACGGTACGGCCTGGGGTGAGGGTGCGGGGTTGGTGCTGCTGGAGCGGTTGTCGGACGCCCGTCGCAACGGTCACCGGGTGCTGGCGGTGGTGCGGGGTTCGGCGGTGAATCAGGACGGTGCGTCGAACGGGCTTGCGGCGCCGAATGGTCCGTCCCAGGAACGCGTCATCCGGCAGGCGTTGGCGAATGCCGGACTGTCGACGGCGGACGTGGACGCGGCGGAGGCCCACGGCACCGGGACCACCCTTGGCGATCCCATCGAGGCCCAGGCACTCCTGGCGACCTACGGTCAGGGGCGGGGCGAGCCGTTGTGGCTGGGGTCGGTGAAGTCGAACATCGGGCACACCCAGGCGGCGGCCGGTGTGGCGGGTGTGATCAAGATGGTGATGGCGATGCGGCACGGTGAACTGCCGCGGACCCTGCACGTGGACGCGCCGACCTCCCACGTCGACTGGTCGGCGGGCCGTGTCTCACTGCTCACCGAGGCCCGGCCGTGGCCGGAGACGGGGCGTCCCCGCCGTGCCGGCGTGTCGGCGTTCGGCATCAGCGGCACCAACGCGCATGTGGTGATCGAGGCGGCTGCCGAAGAGCCGGTCGAGGTTTCGACGGGGTCCGCAGGCGGGGTGGTGCCGTGGGTGTTGTCGGGGAAGTCGGATGTGGCGTTGCGGGAGCAGGCACGTCGGCTGGGGGCGTTCCTGGCCGGGCATCCGGGGGTTGGCGCGGTTGCGGTGGGTCGGGCGTTGGCGGGGCGGTCGCGTTTCGATCACCGTGCGGTGCTGAGCGGTGTGGAGGCGTTGGACGCCCTGGCGGAGGGCGGTACGGCGCCGGGTCTGGTCACCGGGACGGCGCGCCCGTTGGGTCGGTCGGTGTTCGTGTTTCCGGGGCAGGGTGCGCAGTGGGTGGGTATGGGTGGGGAGTTGTACGGCTCGGAGCGGGTGTTCCGGGAGGTGATCGATGCGTGTGAGGCGGCGTTGGCGCCGTTCACGGACTGGTCGTTGGTGGGGGTGCTGACCGGCGGTGGGTCGTTGGAGCGGGTGGATGTGGTGCAGCCGGCTCTGTTCGCGGTGATGGTGGCGCTGGCGGAGTTGTGGCGTGCGCATGGTGTGGAGCCTGATGCCGTGGTCGGGCATTCGCAGGGGGAGATCGCGGCGGCGTACGTGGCGGGGGCGTTGTCGTTGGAGGACGCGGCCAAGGTGGTCGCCCTGCGCAGCAAGGCCCTGGTCGCCCTGGCGGGCCAGGGCGGGATGGTGTCGGTCGGCCTCGGGCATGAGCAGGCCGCCGGGTTCGTGGCCCGCTGGGACAACCGGCTGACGGTGGCGGTGGTCAACTCGGCGGACAGCGTGGTGGTATCGGGTGATCGGGACGCGTTGGACGAACTGCTGGCGGCCTGTGAGGCCGACGGCGTCCGCGCCCGCCGCCTGCCCGTCGACTACGCCGCCCACTCCGTCCAGGTCGAGGCGATCCGTGAGCACCTGCTCACCGACCTCGCCGGCATCACACCGCACCTGGCGGCGATCCCGTTCTACTCCACGGTCACCGGCGAGCCGGTCGACACCTCCGCCCTCGACGCCGCCTACTGGTACCGCAACCTCCGCGAACCCGTGCTGTTCGACCAGACCACCCGGCTGCTGCTCGACCACGGCCACACCGTCTTCGTCGAGATCAGCCCGCACCCGGTCCTGGTCTCCGCCGTCGAGGAGACCGGTCACCACCACGGCTCCGACCTCCTCGTCACCGGCACGCTCCGGCGCGACCAGGACGACTTCCTCACCTCGCTCGGCCGCCTGCACGTCCATGGTGTCCCGGTCCACTGGCGGTTCCCGGACGACACCGAGCCCGTCAGCCTGCCGACGTACGCCTTCCAGCGCCGGCCGTACTGGCTGCGGCCCGTCCCGACGGCGTCGGGCGACCACCCCCTGCTCAGCACGTTCGTGGAACTGCCCGACGGCGCGGTGCTCAGCGGACGGATCTCGCTCGCCACCCACCCGTGGCTGGCCGACCACGCCGTGCGGGGCTCCGTCCTCCTGCCCGGCACCGCGTTCGCGGAAATGGCGGCCCACGCGGCCGGCCGGCTCGGCCGCGCGGTCGAGGAGCTGGTGCTCGAAACGCCGCTCGTCCTCGACGACACCCCGGTGCACCTCCAGGTCGTCGTGGGCCCCGAGGACGACGGCCGCAACCCGCTCACGGTGTACTCGCACGACGGCGACGAGTGGGTGCGGCACGCCACCGGGACGCTGGGCGAGGAGCCGGTGCTGAGCGCCTGGGACTGGCCGCCGGCCGGTGAGACCCTCGACGTCGACGGGCTCTACGACGCGTTGTCCGTGCTCGGCTACGAGTACGGGCCGGCGTTCCAGGGCGTCACGGCGGCCTGGCGGGTCGGCGACACCGTCTACGCCGAGGTGGAGCTTCCCGCCGAGGAACCGTTTGCCCTGCACCCCGCGCTGCTCGACGCCGCACTGCACCCCATGGCGTTCCTCACCGACCGCACCGGCCTGCCGTTCGCGTTCACGGGAGTGGCGATACGGCCCACGGGCCGCCGGACGCTGCGCGTACGCCTGTCCGCCACCGGGCCGGACACGTACACCGTGGCCGTGGCCGATCCGGACGGCACCCCGGTCGCGGCCATCACGTCGCTGACCGTCCGGGACGCCACCGCCGTCCCGGACAGCCTGTACGCACTCGACTGGCTGCCCTTTGAATCGTTGGCCTTCGAACCGGCGTCGACGGGCGGCGACCCCGCGGACCTGGTCGTCCACGAGGTGACCGGGCCGGAGCCCGAGGCGGACACCGTCGAGGCGGCGTACGAGAGCGCGCGGAGCGTACTCGCCGTGATCCGGGATCACTTGGCGGGTGAGCGGACGCGGCTGGCCGTCGTCACCCGCAACGCCGTCGCCGCCGCGCCCGGTGACGTGGTCGGCCTCCACCACTCGATGGTCTGGGGCCTGGTCCGCGGCGCGCGGGCCGAGCACCCCGACCGGTTCGTCCTGGTCGACGCCGACCCGACCTGGGACCCCGCGCTGATCGCCGGCACGGACGAGCCGGAACTGGCGGTACGCCAAGGGGCGCTGCGCGTCCCCCGCCTGGTCCGCGTCGGCGCGAGCCTCACCCCGCCGGACGGGACCTGGCGGCTGGAGGACACGGGCACCGGCAGCATCGACGACCTGGCGCTGGTGTCCCGCCCGGAGCTCATGGAGCCGCTGGGGCCCGGGCAGGTCCGGATCGCCATGCGGGCGGCCGGACTCAACTTCCGGGACGTGCTGATCGCCCTCGGCGTCTACCCCGGCGAGGCCCTGATGGGCGGCGAAGGCGCGGGCGTCGTCGTCGAAACCGGCCCGGACACCCGCTTCCGGCCCGGCGACCGCGTCATGGGCCTGGTCCCCGGCGCCTTCGGCCCGGTCACCGTCGCCGACCAGCGGCTGCTGGTCCGGATGCCCGACGACTGGTCGTTCGCCAGGGCCGCGTCAGTGCCCGTGGTGTTCCTGACCGCCTGGTACGGCCTGCGCGACCTGGGCGGGCTGAAGGCCGGCGACCGGGTCCTGATCCACGCCGGCACCGGCGGCGTCGGCATGGCGGCGATCCAACTGGCCCGGCGGCTCGGGGCGGAGGTGTTCGCCACCGCCGGCCCGGCCAAATGGCACACCCTGCGCGCCCTGGGACTGGACGAGGACCACATCGCCTCGTCGCGCACCCTGGAGTTCGAGCAGAAGTTCCCGCCCATGGACGTGGTCCTGGACTCGCTGTCCGGCGAGTTCGTCGATGCCTCCCTGCGGCTGCTCGGGCCCGGCGGCCGGTTCGTGGAAATGGGCAAGACCGACATCCGCGACGCGGCCGACCATCCCGGCATCGTCTACCGGGCGTTCGACATCGCCGACGCGGGGCCGGAACGGCTCGGCGAGATCCTGGACGCCGTCGTACGGGCCTTCACGGACGGCGGGTTCGCACCGCTGCCACTGGACGTACGCGCGCTCCGGGACGCGGTCGACGTGTTCCGGTTCATGAGTCGGGCCGCTCACGTGGGGAAGATCGTTCTCACTGTTCCTCAGCCGGTCGACCCCGAGGGCACCGTGCTGATCACCGGTGGTACGGGGGCGCTGGGGGGTCGTGTGGCCCGGCATCTGGTGGCCGAGCGGGGTGTGCGGCACGTGGTGCTGGTCAGCCGTAGTGGTGGCGGGGCGGCGTTGTGCGAGGAGCTGGCCGGGCTGGGCGCGGAGGTGACCGTGGCCGCCTGTGATGTGGCCGACCGGGACGCGCTGGCGGCCGTGCTGGACGCGATCCCGGCCGCGCACCCGCTGACCGCGGTCGTGCACGCGGCGGGCGTGCTGGACGACGCCGTGGTCGAGTCCCTGACCCCCGAACGCCTCGCCGCGGTCTGGGAGCCCAAGGCACGGGCGGCGTGGAACCTGCACGAACTCACCCGGGGACGGGACCTGACGGCGTTCGTCCTCTTCTCCTCGGCGGCCGGGACGCTCGGCAGCCCCGGGCAGGCCAACTACGCCGCGGCCAACACCTTCCTCGACGCCCTCGCCGTGCACCGGCGCGCCCTCGGACTGCCGGCGACCTCGCTGGCCTGGGGCTACTGGGCGGAGGCCAGCGGCATGACCGGGCACCTGACCGGTGTCGACCAGGACCGGCTGATGCGAGCCGGGGTCGTACCGCTGGCCACCGACCACGCCCTGTCACTGTTCGACGCGGCCCTGGCCACGGACCGGGCCGCGCTGGTGCCGGCACGCCTCGACCTGTCCGTGCTGGCGGGCGCCCCGGCGGCCCCGGCGGCCCTCAAGGGCCTCATATCCCGCAAGGCGGCCCGGCGCCCGGCGCGGCACGGCGCGATCGCCGACCGCCTGCGGACGCTGCCGGAGGCCGAACGGTTGCGAGCCGCACTCGACCTGGTCACCGCCAACACCGCCGCCGTGCTCGGGCACAGCGAACCGGGGGCCGCGTGGGACCGGCAGCCGTTCAAGGACCTCGGCTTCGACTCCCTGACCGCCGTCGAACTGCGCAACCGGCTCAACACCGCCACCGGCCTGCGCCTGACCGCCACCGTCGTCTTCGACCATCCCACCCCGGGGCAGCTCGCGGAGCACCTGCTGAGCCGGATCCTCGACGGGGGTGTGGCGTCGGCGGCACCGGTGGTGCCCGCGGTGTCGGTGTCGGACGATCCGGTGGTGATCGTGGGCATGGGGTGCCGGTTGCCGGGTGGGG
>NZ_JBSHBN010000260.1:0-7745 GCF_053612025.1 Kitasatospora sp. NPDC054768 | reverse complement strand
CGTCAGGACCGGGCCCGGGCCCGGGCCCGTGACCGGGCCCGTGACCGGGCCGGGATCCGGCTCAGCCGCCGAGCCGGTCCACCGCGGTCACCCGCAGCACCGCCCGGCCCTCCTCGTCCGAGCCGTACAGGTCGACCTCGGCGCTGATGCCCCAGTCGTGGTCGCCCTCCGGGTCGTCGAAGATCTGCCGGACCCGCCAGGAGGAGTCCTCCTCCTCGATGATCAGCATCTTGGGGCCGCGCGCGTTCGGGCCGGTGCCGAGGTCGTCGTACTCCTCCCAGTACCCGTCCATGGCGTCCGCCCAGCGGTCCGCGTCCCAGCCGTACTCGCCGTCCAGCTCGGCGAGCTCCTCGTAGTGCTCCAGCGCGCACAGCTCGACCCGGCGGAACATCTCGTTGCGCACCAGGACGCGGAAGGCGCGGGCGTTGGCGGTGACCGGCGCCGGCTTGTCGTCCAGCCGCACCTCGGCGGTGGCCGCCTCGGTCGGGTTGGCCAGCTGCTCCCACTCGTCCAGCAGGCTGGAGTCGACCTGGCGGACCAGCTCGCCGAGCCAGGCGATGACGTCCTTGAGGTCGTCGGTCTTCACGTCCTCGGGGACGGTCTGCTCCAGCGCCTTGAACGCGCCGGCCAGGTAGCGCAGCACGATGCCCTCGGTGCGGGCCAGCTCGTAGAAGCCGACGTAGTCCGAGAAGGTCATCGCCCGCTCGTACAGGTCGCGGACCACCGACTTCGGCTGCAGCTGGTGGTCGCCGATCCACGGGTGCGCCCGGCGGTACACCTCGTAGGCGTGGGTGAGCAGCTCCTCCAGCGGCTTCGGGTAGGTGATCTCCTGGAGCCGTTCCATCCGCTCCTCGTACTCGATGCCGTCCCGCTTCATCTCGCCGACGGCCTCGCCGCGCGCCTTGTTCTGCTGGGCGGCGAGGATCTGGCGCGGGTCGTCGAGGGTCGCCTCGACGACCGAGATCACGTCCATCGCGTACGAGGGCGAGGTCGGGTCGAGCAGCTCGAAGGCGGCCAGCGCGAAGGTCGACAGCGGCTGGTTGAGCGCGAAGTTCTCCTGGAGGTCCAGGGTGAGGCGGACGATCCGGCCCTCGGAGTCGGGCTCCGGCAGCCGCTCCACCACGCCGCCCTCCAGCAGCGAACGGTAGATGGCGATCGTGGTGCGGATGTGCCGGCGCTGCGCGGCCCGGTCCTCGTGGTTGTCGGTCAGCAGCTTGCGCATCGCCTCGAAGGCGTTGCCCGGGCGGCCGATCACCGACAGCAGCATCGCGTGGCTCACCTTGAACCGGGAGACCAGCGGCTCCGGGTCGGCGCCGATCAGCCTCTCGAAGGTCTCCTCGGTCCAGCCGACGAAGCCCTCCGGGGCCTTCTTGCGGACCACCTTGCGCTTCTTCTTCGGGTCGTCCCCGGCCTTGGCGATCGCCTTGTCGTTCTCGATCACGTGCTCCGGGGCCTGCGCCACCACCTGGCCGACGGTGTCGAAGCCGGCCCGGCCGGCCCGGCCGGCGATCTGGTGGAACTCGCGGGCGCGCAGGATGCGCACGCGCTGCCCGTCGTACTTGGACAGGGCGGTGAACAGCACCGTGCGGATCGGCACATTGACGCCGACGCCGAGCGTGTCGGTGCCGCAGATGACCTTCAACAGGCCCGCCTGGGCGAGGCGTTCGACCAGCCGGCGGTACTTCGGCAGCATGCCCGCGTGGTGCACGCCGATGCCGTGACGCACGAAACGGGACAGGTTGCGGCCGAACTTGGTGGTGAAACGGAAGCCGCCGATCAGATCGGCGATGGCCTCCTTCTCCGCCTTCGAGCACATGTTGATGCTCATCAACGACTGGGCCCGCTCCACCGCCTCCTTCTGGGTGAAGTGCACGACGTAGACCGGCGCCTGGCCGGTCTGCAGCAGCTCCTCCAGGGTGTCGTGCATCGAGGTGCGGCGGTACTCGTAGAACAGCGGCACCGGGCGGGTCGCGTTGCGCACCACCGTGGTCGGACGGCCCGTGCGGCGGGTCAGGTCCTCCTCGAAGCGGCGGACATCGCCGAGCGTCGCGGACATCAGCAGGAACTGCGCCTGCGGCAGCTCCAGCAGCGGGATCTGCCAGGCCCAGCCGCGGTCCGGCTCCGCGTAGAAGTGGAACTCGTCCATGACCACCTGGCCGATGTCCGCCCGGCCGCCGTCGCGCAGCGCGATCTGAGCCAGCACCTCGGCGGTGCAGCAGATGATCGGCGCGGTCGGGTTCACGCTCGCGTCGCCGGTCATCATGCCGACCTGCTCGGTGCCGAACATCTTCACCAGGTCGAAGAACTTCTCCGACACCAGCGCCTTGATCGGGGCGGTGTAGAACGTCCGCTGCCCCGCCGCCAGCGCCGCGAAGTGCGCCCCCGCCGCCACCAGGCTCTTGCCCGACCCGGTCGGCGTCGCCAGGATCACGTTGTTCCCCGACACCAGCTCGATCAGCGCCTCCTCCTGCGCCGGGTACAGGGTGATCCCCCGATCCTCCGCCCAGGCTGCGAACGTCTCGTACAGCGCGTCGGGGGTGGCGGGCTTCGGCATCAGATCAAGGAGGGTCACCCGGCTATCTTGCCTGCTCGCCGCCACCCCCGGCAAAGCCCGGGGCCGCGACGGGCCGGTCGGGAGGCCGTCAGAACGGTGCGGCGGGCGCCTGCGCGGCCAGCCGCGGGTCGTTCCTGCAGCCCTGGGCGCCGACCAGTTCCCTCGCGACGCGCGGGGCGGCGGCGATCCGGATCCGGTGGACCTTGTTGGCGCAGTCCCCGCTCTGCGCCATCGCGCCGTACTTGGCCATGAACGTCGCCGGGTCCTGGTTGCCGTAGAAGGACGTGGCGAACCGCGGGTCGCTCTTGTGGTGGTCCAGGATGTCCTGGAGGTGCTTGAGCTGGGCGTCGCCGGCCTGGTCGCCGAGGCCGAGGATGTAGGTGGCCGCCTTGGCCTCCTCCTCCGGGATGCCGCCGACGGGGTTGGCGTTGAACGCGGTGCCGTCGCTGCCGGTGTCGTCACCCAGGGCCCGGGAGGCGTCCTGGTCCGCCTCGGTGGCGCGGTCTATCGCGTCGCCGATGGCCTTGGCGGCGGTCTCGGCCTCGGCCTTCCAGCTCTTGGCGTACTCGGCGTCCTTCTTGTCCTCCTGGGTCGTGGGCGGCGGCCAGTGCACCGCGCCCTCGCCGTCGACGGTGAGACCCTCGTGCATCGCGTTCTGGACCGCGGTGGTGAGGCCGTTCTTCGCCGCCGTGATCTCGGTGTGGGCGTCGCGGAGCGTCTTGGCCAGGGCCGAGGCCTCCTCGAAGGCCGCGTGGATCTGGTCGCGGGCCCAGGTGAGCTTGGCGTTGGCGAGGCCCGCGGCGTCGCCGTGCCAGCCGGACTGCTGGATGGTGCCGATGACCTCGTTCTGCATCCGCTGGGTGAGGTCCCACTTGCGGACCAGGCTCTCGAAGTCGCCCGCCGCGGAGGCGAGGCCGCCGAGGTCGACCTGCTGGAGTTGACTGAACGTCACCATGATCGTGCTGTATCCCCCCGTTCCCGCCGGCGCTAGCTTCCGGCGCCCTGCGCCTGGTTGAAGTGGGCCTGGATGTCCGAGTCGGTCCTGGTGCAACTCTGGGCCGTGGTCTGCAGGTTGGTGCCGATGTCGCCGACGGTGCTCTGCAGTCCGCTCGACTGGCTGGTCCAGGTGCCCCAGGTGGCGGTGAGCGCGCCGCCGAGGTTCCAGCCCTTGAGGGATCCGGCGGCGGCGTTGACGTGCTCGCCGGGCTGGTCGCACTCGGTCTTGACGGAGTCCCGCAGGGCGAAGGCGTTCTGTGCGGCCTGCTGGAGAATGCCGGGGTTCACGGCGACGGTCTTGCCGCCGGCCGCCGGGCTCAGCGAGACCGGTGCGGCGCCGGCGCCGGCCAGGTCCGGGAACTGCTTCTTGGCCTCTTCGGTCAGGTTGCCCTTGTCGTCGAAGAGCCACGGATTCATGCGACGCTCGAATTCGAGGTCGGTCATTGTTTCCCCCCGGATAATGATCGGCATAGATCGTACTATTTTTGCGGCCATGATTTCGGTGAATTGACTATTGATACCTGGTTGACGTGTGGTGAATCACGACTGGATTGGCCGGTTCATACTGTGCCGATCCGCACATTGCCCGACACGCGGCGGCATGCCAGAGTGCCGGGCATGAACCATCCGCTCGCGGCCGAGCCGCGCTCCGCCGTCCCCGTCCCCGCCCCCTCCTCCGCCGCTCCCGCGCACGTCTTCGACTGGCTCGACGAGACGGCCGCGATGCGGGCCGAGGCCGGGCTGACGCGGACGCTGCGCAGCCGGGCCGCGGACGACCCGGTGCTGGACCTCGCGGGCAACGACTACCTGGGCCTGACCAGGCATCCGGTCGTCGCCCGGGCGGCCGCCGACGCGGCGCTGCGCTGGGGCGGGGGCTCGACCGGATCGCGGCTGGTGACCGGGACGACCGCGATGCACACCGAACTGGAGCAGGAGCTGGCCGAGTTCTGCGGAGCGGAGGCCGCGCTGGTGTTCTCCTCCGGGTACACGGCCAACCTCGCGGCGCTGACCGCGCTCACCGACCCGGACACCCTGATCGTCTCCGACGCCTACAACCACGCCTCGCTGATCGACGGCTGCCGGCTCTCCCGCGCCGACGTCCACCGGGCCCCGCACAGCGACCCGGCGGCCGTCGCCGAGGCGCTCGCCGGGCGGGCGCAGCCGCGGGCGCTGGTGGTCACCGACTCGGTGTTCTCGGTGGACGGCGACGCGGCCCCGCTGCCCGCGCTGTCGGAGGCCGTCCGCGCGCACGGCGCCGCCCTGTTGGTGGACGACGCGCACGGGCTGGGCGTGCTCGGCCCCGGCGGCACCGGGGCGCTCGCGGCGGCCGGGCTCGCCGGGCAGCCGGACACCGTGGCCACCGCCACCCTCTCCAAGTCGCTCGGTTCGCAGGGCGGTGTCGTCCTCGGCCCGCGCCGGGTGATCCGCCACCTCACCGAGACCGCCCGCACCTTCATCTTCGACACCGGTCTCGCCCCGGCCGCCGCCGGCGCCGCCCTCGCCGCCCTGCGGCTGCTGCGCGCCGAGCCGGCCCGCGCCGAGCGTGCCCGCGAGGTGGCCCGCACCCTGGCCCGGCAGCTCACCGCCGCCGGCCTGCACAGCTGCGAGCCCGAGGCGGCCGTGGTGTCCGTCCGTGCCCCGGGCCCCGAGGCCGCCGTCGCCTGGGCCGCCGACTGCCGCCGCGCGGGCCTCGCCGTCGGCTGCTTCCGCCCGCCGTCCGTCCCGGACGGCGTCTCCCGGCTGCGGCTGACCGCCCGGGGCGACCTGACCGACGGGCAGATCGCCGAGGCCGTCCGCATCATCGCCGAACTGGCCCCGGCCGGTGCGCGGGGCGAATGAGCGGACAGCGGGGCGAAAAGCCGCTCGGTGCGGCCGGGCCCGCCGGGCAGGATGGCGGGATGACCGATCTGCGCTGGGACGATCACGTGGCACGGCCTCGGGTACGACGCGGCCGCCGACCGGGTCCGGGTGCTGTGGACGCCGCCGGTGGACCGACCGGGCCGGCCGACTACTTCTTCCTCGCCCGGCTCGGCTGGACCCGGGTGGGCTCGCCGGCTGCCTTGGGGTGGTCCGGCGGGTACGGGAGTTCGCCGAGGCCCTCGTCGCGCAGCTGCTTGTCGTACAGCTCCAGCAGGGGTTCCAGGCGGAACGCCAGGCCGTCCATCTCCGCGTTCAGGTCGCCGAGTTCGGCGAAGCGGGCGGGGAGCGTGCGCAGGTCGAAGTCCTCGGGGGCGGCGTCGTCCAGCTCCTCCCAGCGCAGTGGGGCGGAGGCGGTGGCGCGCGGGCGGGCGCGCAGCGAGTAGGCGGAGGCGATGGTGCGGTCGCGGGCCATCTGGTTGTAGTCGACGAAGATCCGCTCGCCGCGTTCCTCCTTCCACCAGGCGGTGGTGACCTTCCCGGGCATCCGCTGCTCCAGCACCCGGCCGAGGGCGATCACCGCGTGCCGCCCGTCGGTGAACGTCCACTCGGGCGCCAGCGGCACGTAGACGTGCAGTCCGCGCCCGCCGGAGGACTTGGGCCAGCCCCGCAGCCCGTACTCCTCCAGCAGGGCGCGCAGTTCGTGGGCGGCGCGGACGGCGTCGTGGAAGTCGGTGCCGGGCTGCGGGTCGAGGTCGATCCGCAGCTCGTCGACGTGGCCGGTGTCGGAGCGCCGCACCGGCCAGGGGTGGAAGGTGAGGCAGCCCAGGTTGGCGGCCCACAGTACGGCGGCCGGCTCGGTGGGGCAGATCTCGTCGGCGGAGCGGCCGGAGGGGAACTCGATCCGGGCGGTGGGCAGCCACTCCGGCAGGCCCTTGGGGGCGCGCTTCTGGTAGAAGAACTCGCCGTCCACCCCGTCCGGGAAGCGCTGCAGGGTGGTCGGCCGGTCGCGGAGACCGCGCAGCACCCCGTCGGCGACGGCCAGGTAGTACCGCGCGACGTCCAGCTTGGTGAAGCCGCGCTCGGGGTAGTACACCTTGTCCGGGTTCGACAGCCGGACGGTGCGCCCGGCGACTTCCAGTTCCACGGCTGAGCCCATGCCCCACACGCTAAGCGCCGGGCGCCCGGCGCGCGCTCCGGGGCGAAGCGGGCGAGGATCGGACGCATGGACCTGCCCGTGATGCCGCCGGTGGCGCCGATGCTCGCCAAGTCGGTGGCCAGGATCCCGTCCGGGATGCAGTACGAGGCGAAGTGGGACGGCTTCCGCTCCGTCGTGTTCCGCGACGGGGACGAGGTGGAGCTCGGCAGCCGCACCGGAAAGCCGCTGACCAGGTACTTCCCCGAGCTGGTCGAGGCGTTCAAGCGGGAGCTGCCGCCGCGCTGCGTGCTGGACGGCGAGGTGGTGATCGCCCGGGACGGCCGGCTGCGCTTCGAGGAGCTGCTGGAGCGCATCCACCCGGCCGCGAGCCGGGTCAGGCTGCTCGCCGAGCGGACCCCGGCCTCCTTCGTCGCCTTCGACCTGCTCGCCCTCGGGGAGGAGAGCCTGCTGGACGAGCCGCTGTCGGTGCGCCGTCCGGCCCTGGAGGCCGCGCTCGCCGACGCCGCCGACCCGGTGTTCACCGCCCCCGCCGCCACCGACCTCGACCTCGCCCGGACCTGGTTCGCCGAGTACGAGGGCGCCGGGCTGGACGGGGTGGTCGCCAAGCCGCTGGACCAGCCGTACCGGCCGGGGGAGCGGACCATGTACAAGATCAAGCACGAGCGCACCGCCGACTGCGTGGTGGCCGGCTACCGCGAGCACAAGAGCGGCCCGGTGGTCGGCTCGCTGCTGCTCGGCATCTTCGACGGGGACGGCAGGCTCCAGCACGTCGGGGTCTGCGCCGCCTTCCCGATGGCCCGTCGGCGCGAACTCGTCGAGGAACTGGCCCCGTTGCGGATGGAGGACCTCTCGCAGCACCCCTGGGGCGGCTGGGCGGACGAGGCCGCGCATGCCGAGGGCCGGCTGCCCGGCGCGGTCAGCCGCTGGACCGGTGGCAAGGACCTCTCCTGGATCGCGCTGCGCCCCGAGCGGGTGGTCGAGGTCGCGTACGACCACATGGAGGGCACCCGGTTCCGGCACACCGCGCAGTTCCGCCGCTGGCGACCGGACCGCACGCCGGAGAGCTGCACCTACGCCCAGCTGGAGGAGCCGGTCTCGTACGACCTCGGCAAGGTGCTGGGTAGCTGACGACGCGCCGGACACCGCACCCGTGCGAGAGGGCCCGACCCGGTATCGGCC
>NZ_JBSHBN010000259.1:545-7783 GCF_053612025.1 Kitasatospora sp. NPDC054768 | reverse complement strand
GGCCCAGGCGTTGAACGCCCGCCGGGTCGACGAGTTCGGCGGCGGGGAGCTGCGGCTGGCCGGCACCGGGCGGCTCACCACCGCCCGGTCCTGCCTGCCGCAGGACCTCACCGCCGTCGGCGGGCTGCTGCTGCTCGGCACCCGACCGGTCGAGGCCGCGGACGGCGTCGGGGACTTCGACGACGTCTTCGGCCTGCACCACCCCGACCTCTCCCCCGCGCCCGCCGAGGGCACCCTGCTGGACGACCCGCGGCTGCGCCAGGACCTCGCCGATCTGCGGCGCTACTTCCGCGACGCCCGGCTGGAGCGGCTGCGCGCGGTGGACGGCCGGCTGCTCGCCGTCTTCCGCACCGGCCCCGCCGCCGCCGACGTCCGGGTGCTGCGCTGGCGCCTCGACGGCGGCCCCGCCGACGACGCGCAGCCGTCCTACCTGGACGGGCGCGGCGAGCGCGACCACGCCCCCGCCGACGGGCAGCAGTTGCCCTGGACCGCCGTCACCCGGGACGACCAGCTGCCCGCCGGGCCCGGCCGCCCGCCCCGCGCGGACCTGGCCGGAGAACTACTGATCGGCGTCGACGGCGGCCGGCTGACCATCGCCGCCCCGGACGGCCGGGAGCTGTACCGCGAACCGCTGGCCGAGGCCCTGCAGACCCTCGCCGACGCCCGGATCGCCCACGCCCGGCTCGGCACCCTGCTGCTGGTGCGGGTGCGCCCGTACCAGGAGGAGACCGACCGGCACCTGGTGGTCCACCTGCCCACCGGCGCCGTCACCCGGATCGACGCGCTGGGCCAGGCCTGCCTGCGGCTGCCCGCCGACCAGGGCGTGGCCTTCCCCGGCGGCTGCCACCTGGTGGACGGCACCGTGCGCGTCTTCGACCAGCCGGTCGACGGCCTGGTGTACGAGCGCACTGTCCTGTCGCCCAACGGCGAGGACGTGCTGTACGAGTTCCGCTCCCCCGCCGACGGCCGCGCCCTGCTCCAGCCGTACAACAGCGTGCGCCAGGAGGCCGCCGCCCCGCTGCCCTGCCAGGGTTACTCGCTGCTCGCCGACGGCACCCTGATCGCGCTGCGCCCGGCCGAGGACGGGCCGACCCGGCTGCACCCCGTCCAGCTCTGGCAGACCCCGTTCACCAGCGAGCGCTTCGCCGCCGAACAGCCGCCCGGCAGCGGGCCGCTGGCCCGGATCGGCAACGCCGACCTGGTCCGCGGCCTGGCCGACTGCCTGGCCCTGGCCCGGCTGGCCGCGGCCGGCGCCGACACCCCGGCCGGCCACCGGGCCGTCCTCGCCGCCTGCACCCGCACCGCCGACCGGCACCACTGGCTCGGCCAGAGCGGTCTCGGCGACCTCGCCGCGCCGCTCGCCGAGATCCGCGACACCGCCCGGCAGGTCGTCGCCGAGTACGAGGCCGTCGCCCAGCTCACCGCGCACGCCGCCCGGCGGGCCGACGAGACCGCCGAGCACGTCGAGGGCCTGCTGCGCACCGCCCGCGGCGAGACCCTGGCCGACGCCGCCGAGTGGGTCGACCGGCTGGCCGGGCTGCGCCGCGCCCAGGGTCGCGTCGAGGCGCTGCGCGACCTGCCGCGCGCCGACGCCCGGCGGATCGACGCGCTCGCCGCGCACCTCGCCGAGGGCCTGGCCCGGGCCGCCGACCGCGCCGTCGTCCAGCTCGCCGAGCCGACCGCCTTCGAGCCGCACCGGCAGCGGGCGGGCGAGCTGGCCGAGCGGTGCGCCGCGATCGCCACCGCCGCCGAGGCCGAACCGCTGGGTCTCGAACTGGCCGCCCAGAGCGAGGCCCTGCAGACCGTCTCGGAGCTGGTCGGCACCCTCGATCTGGCCGACGCCACCACCCGCACCGCCATCCTCGACCGGCTCGCCGACGTGCTCGGGCTGCTCAACCGGGCCCGGTCCGCGCTGACCGTGCGCCGCCGGGAGCTGCGCACCCGCGAGGCCGCCGCCGAGTTCGCCGCCGAGACCGCCCTGCTCGGCCAGGCCACCACCGCCGCACTCGCCGCCGCCGACACCCCCGAGGACTGCGACGAGCAGCTCGGCCGGCTGCTGCTGCGGATCGAGCAGTTGGAGACCCGCTTCGCCGACGCCGACCCGGCCCTCGGCGAGCAGCTCACCGCCCGGCGCACCGAGATCCACGACGCGCTCACCGCCCGCCGCCAGCACCTGCTGGAGGAGCGGGCCCGGCGCGCCGACCGGCTGGTCGCGTCCGCCGGACGCATCCTCGACACCCTGCACCGCCGGCTGGCCGCGCTGGACACCGCCGAGGAGATCGAGGCGGCCTTCGCCGCCGACCCGACCGCCGTCAAACTCCGCGACCTGGCGGGGCAGTTGACCGCGCTCGGCGACCGGGTCCGGGCCGAGGAGCTGACCGGACGGCTGCGCGCGGCGCGCGGCCGCGCCCAGCGGGCCCTGCGCGACCGCGCCGAACTCGCCGGGGACGGCCCCGGCACCCTGCGGCTGGGCCGCCACCTGTTCGCCGTCACCACCCGGCGGCCCGAACTCGCCCTGGTTCCCTGGCGCGGACGCCCCGCCTTCACGCTCACCGGCACCGACTACCGCTCCCCCGTCACCGACCCGGCCTTCGCCGCCACCGAGCGGTACTGGGACCGCCCGCTGCCCTCGGAGACCCCGCAGCTGTACCGCGCCGAGTACCTCGCGGCGAGCCTGCTGCCGGCCGCCGAGACGGGGGCGCCGCGCACCGACGGCGAGCTGCTGGAGTACGTCCGGCGGGCCGCCGAGCAGCGCCCGGACGAGGGCTACCAGCGCGGCGTGCACGACCACGACGCCGCGCTGCTGCTCCGCGCCCTGCTCCGGCTCGGCGCCGGGGCCGGGCTGTTGCGCCACCCGGCGGGCGCCCGGGCGGCCGCCCAGCTGTACTGGGCGCACGGCGCCGACGAGCGGCAGCGGCTGCTCTGGCACACGCGGGCCCGCTCGCTGGGCCTCGCCCGGGACGCCTTCGGTGGCGCCCCGGCGTCGGCCGCGCTGGCGGCGCTGGCCGCACTGGAGGCCGAACTCTCCGCCACCGTTTCGGAGTTCGTTCCGGGGGCGGAGCCGTCCGGCCCGTACCTGGTGGCCGAACTGGCCGCCGCCGCACCCAGCTTCGCCCACTCCCCGGGCGCCGCCGCGCTGGTCGACAAGTTCCGCGCGGCACCCGAGTCGGCCGGCCTCACCGAGGCGCTGGCCGCACTGCCCGAGGAGCCCGGGCTGCTGCCCGTACGGCGCCAACTGGCCGCCGCCTGGCTGGAGTCGGGAGCAGCCGACGCCGACCCGGCCGACCTCGCCGAGGCCGCCGCCGTCCTGCTCTGCCCGTCGCTGCCGCGCCGGCCCGCCGAGGGGGCCGTGGGCGCCCGGATCACCGGGCTGCTCGGCGACCACCCGCGGCTCGCGGGCGGGGCGCTCGACCTCCGACTGGACGAACTGCTCGCCAAGGTGCGGGAGTTCGAGCAGGTCGAGGTGCCCGGCCACCGGGCCTACCAGCGGCTGCGGGGCGAACTGTTGGCCGCCGAGCACGCCCGGCTGCGGCTCGACCAGTACCGGCCCGCCCCGCTCAACGGCTTCGTCCGCAACCGGCTGATCGACCAGGTGTACCTGCCGCTGGTCGGCGACAACCTCGCCAAGCAGCTCGGCACGGCCGCCGCCGGCGGGCCGGTCGACCGCAGCGGCCTGCTGCTGCTGGTCTCTCCGCCCGGCTACGGCAAGACCACCCTGGTCGAGTACCTCGCCGAGCGGCTCGGGCTGCTGCTGGTCTCCGTCAGCGGCCCCGCGCTCGGCCACCGGGTCACCTCGCTGGACCCGGCCGAGGCCCCCGACGCCACCTCCCGGCGCGAGGTCGAGAAGCTCAACTTCGCTCTGCACGCGGGCGACAACGTGCTGCTCTACCTGGACGACGTGCAGCACACCTCGCCCGAGTTCCTCCAGCGCTTCATCCCGCTGTGCGACGCCCAGCGCCGGATCGACGGCGTGTGGGACGGCGAGGCCCGCGAGTGGGACCTGCGCGGCAAGCGCTTCGCCGTGGTCATGGCCGCCAACCCGTACACCGAGTCCGGCCGCCTCTTCCGGCTGCCCGACATGCTCGCCAACCGCGCCGACGTGTGGAACCTCGGCGACGCCGTCGCCGGGCGCGAGGACCTCTTCGCGCTCAGCTTCGTCGAGAACGCCCTGCCGGCCGGCCCCCACCTGGCCCCGCTCGCCACCGCCGAGCGCGCCGACCTCGACACCCTGCTCGCCCGCGCCGGCGGCGTGCCCGGCGGCACCCTGGCCGGCCCCTGGCCCGCCGCCGAGGTCGAGCGGATGACCGCCGTCCTGGCCGGCCTGCTCCACCTGCGCTCCACCGTCCTGGCCGTCAACCGCGCCTACCTGGCCTCCGCCGCCCAGGACGACCGGACCCGCACCGAGCCCCCCTTCCTGCTCCAGGGCTCCTACCGCAACATGGCCAAGCTCGCCCAGCGCCTCGACCCCGCCCTCACCCGCCCCGAACTGGACGCCCTGCTCACCGACCACTACCGGGCCGAGGCCCAGCCCCTGGGCGCCGAGGCCGAGGCCCAGCTCCTCAAGCTCGCCGAGCTCCGCGGCACCCTGACACCCGAGCAGGCGGCCCGCTGGGCGGAGCTGAAGAGGTCCTGGCAGGAGCGCGGGCGCGCCGCCGAACGCCCTTGACCTGAAGGGCGCTTGAGGTCCTAGCCTCGGCCGCATGGGCTACTTCACCGAACGCGAGCGCGGCTATCTCACCGGCCAACCGCTGGCCCGTCTGGCCACCCTCGGCCCGGACGGCTCCCCGCAGGTCCGGCCGGTGGGCTTCCGGCTCAACGACGACGGCACCATCGACATCGGCGGGCCGGACAACGCCCGCAGCCGCAAGTACCGCAACGCCCGGGACCGCCCCGAGGTCTCCGTCCTGATCGACGACCTGGCACCCGCCGACGATCCGGTCGCGGGCGGCTGGGGGCGCGGCGTGGAGATCCGCGGCCGGGCGGAGGTGCTCGCCGTGGACGTCCCGCCGGTGGCGCCCGACCGGTTCAGCCGGGACGTCATCCGGGTGCACCCCCGGCGGATCGTCACCTGGAACCTGGAGTCGCCGGGCTCCACCGCCCGGGACGTCGGCTGACCCGGCCGGCCCCACACCCTCCGCGGCGCCCCCTGCCCCCCGGCCGGGGGCGCCGCCGCGCTGTGTGCGCCAGCCGCCGTGCTGCGTGCGCTAGCCGCCGTCCTCCGTGCGCCGGTCCCGGGCCCGCAGGCCGTCCAGGATCAGGTCCGCGAGGCGCTCCGGGAGCTCGGGGCCGATCTCGCGGTGGCCGAGCAGGGCGCGGGCCTGGAGGGGTGCGCTGAGCAGTTCCAGGGCGAGGTCGGCGTCCGTGCCGGCCGGGAGTTCGCCGCGGTCGACGGCGCGCCGGACGACGGCGCCGGCCTGGGCGAGGCGGGAGTCCCAGAAGACCTGCCAGGCCTCGGCGAGGGCCGGGTCCTCGGAGCCGAGGGCGGCCGCGCGGGCCACGGCCCGGCCGAGCGGGGTGGCCAGGTACGCGGCGAGCGCGCGGGCGAAGGCGGTCAGGTCGGTGCGGACGGCCCCGGTGTCGGGGACCGGGATGCCCTCGTCGCTGGCGGTCAGCATGGCGTCCAGCACCAGCTTCTCCCGGCTGCCCCACCGCCGGTACACGGTGGTCTCGTTGACGCCGGCCCGGGCCGCGACGTCGGCGATGGTGAGCCGGGCGACGCCCCCTTCGGCCAGCGCCTCCATGGCGGCCGCCAGGACGTCCCGGCGCACCCGGGCGGCCCGGCCGCCCGGACGGCGGCGGATCGGGTCCGGCTCTTCCTCGGTCATGTGTCGATCACCTCGCCACCACCTTAACGCAGGAATACTTGCATTAAGCGATCCTCCGGCGCATAGTCGCTAATGCAAGAGTTCCGGCTTTAAGAGCGACAGGAGGCATCGCCATGTCCTTCACCTGGCCCCTGGACCCGCAGGACCTGTTCGTCGAGCGCTACCCGCAGATGACCCTCGGCCTGCCCGCCGCCGAGGTGGACGCGGTCCGCGCGGCCGTCACCGACATGTGGGCCGACCGGCCCGGCGGCTGGGTGTACGAGTGGTCCGCCCTCGCCGCCCGGCACGCCGGCGCCGGGCGCCACCGCCAGGCCGCCCAGGCGTACGGCTGGGCCAAGTTCCCCTCGCTCGCCGACGCTCCGAAGCGCACCGCGCTGGCCCGCCAGGTCGAGCAGTACCTGCTCGCCTCGCCCGGCTTCCCGGTCGACGTCGAGCGCCGCACGCTCACCGTCCCCCACCGCGGCGGCGAGGCCGCGGTGCCGGTCCACCTGATGGCCGCACCGGGCCTGCCCGCCGACGCCCCGGTGGTGCTGGCCAGCGGCGGGGTGGACTCCTGGAAGACCGACCTGCACGGCATGTGGGAGCAGCTCGCGCTCGCCCTGCCGGTCCGGCTGCTGCTGTTCGACCTCGCGGGCACCGGCGAGACCTCCCACCTGCCGATGACCCCGGACGGCGGCACCGAGGTGATCGAGGGCCTGATCGCCTTCGCCCGTACGCTCGGCGACGGCCGGGTCGGCCACTTCGGCATCTCGATGGGCGGCTACTACTCCGCGCGCACCGGGCTGACCGGTGCCGTGGACGCGGCGGTGGTGCTCGGCGGCCCCGTCGAGCACTCCTTCGACCCGGACCGCGGCTTCGACTTCGGCATGGACGGCATCGTGGGCAACGCCCTGGGCTTCGACGCGGCACCGGACCGGGCGGCCCTGGGCCGGGCCTTCGGCTCCTTCGGTCTGCGCCCGCTGCTGGACCGGGACGACCAGGCGCCGATGCTGGTGCTCAACGGCGCCGACGACGTCCACGTCCCGCGGCACGACACCCTGGTGTTCGCCGGCCGCCGCGACACCCGGGTCGAGCTGATCCCGGACACCGGGCACTGCGCCATTTCGAGGTTCGGCGAGGCGATGGCGCTGATCGTCCCCTGGCTGAGGACCACTCTCCTGGGATAGTCCGACGACCGCACGGTTCCCCCGTCGGGGTATCCGCGCGTGTCGGCGATCCGGCCGAGTGGATCAGTGTCCCGGGCCCGGACTCCGCTCCGGGCCCGCGGGCGGGTTCCACCCGGGGCCCGGCTCGGGGCTCCGGCCCGGGCCGGGCACCGCCGGCCGGTGCCGGGGCGCCGGGGCGGCCCGGGTCTCCCCGGCGGGATCGGGGCGCCCGGGGTCGGCCCCCCCCACGGCCAGCCAGCCCCCGGCC
>NZ_JBSHBN010000259.1:0-535 GCF_053612025.1 Kitasatospora sp. NPDC054768 | reverse complement strand
CTCGCGGGGGGTGGGGCCTCGCGGGGGGGGTTTATTTGGGCC
This sequence comes from Kitasatospora sp. NPDC054768, assembly GCF_053612025.1. NCBI lineage: Bacteria > Bacillati > Actinomycetota > Actinomycetes > Kitasatosporales > Streptomycetaceae > Kitasatospora > Kitasatospora sp. NPDC054768. The sequence continues at coordinate 493 of NZ_JBSHBN010000259.1, read as the reverse complement.
GGGCCCCCGCCCCCCGGGCGGGCCCCGGGGGGGGTTCCCCCCGGGGGCCGGGCGGGGGCCCCGGCCCGGGCCGGGCCACCGCCGGCCGGTCCCGGGCCGCCGGTGCGGCCAGCGACTCCCAGACGGGATCGGGCAGCCCGGGGACGGCCCGCCCCTCGGCCTGCCAGCGCCGGGCCAGCTCGGCGTAGATGGGCGCTTCCGGGCCGGGTTCCGGCACCGGCCGTTCCGTCACCCGCGGCTCCGTCACCGGCCATTCCGTCGGCACCCGCGGCTCCGTCGTCGCGGGTGGCGACGGCTGTTCCGGCGGCCTGTCCGGAGTGCCGGGCAGGATCGTTTCCTCACTCGGCTGCCGTTCCGGCACCGACAGCCACCCGAATCCACTCACACCCACCCAACGCGCCCCGCCCGCACCGGGACACGGTCGGGTCAACCCGGCGCTCCGCAGGTCAACCCCCCGCGGAGCGCCGCCGGGGGGGGGGGGGGTGGGGGGGGG
>NZ_JBSHBN010000258.1:0-7812 GCF_053612025.1 Kitasatospora sp. NPDC054768 | reverse complement strand
CGCCCGCTCGCGGGGCGGTGCGGGGACGTGTGGGAGGGCCGTCGGGGGGCCCGTGTGCCGACCGGCACACGGGCCGCCGATCCAGCAGCTAGGACCCGTCGCGCTCGCCCGCGAGCCGGGCGGCGAGGACCGGGCCGATCTGGGCGAGCTGATCCGGCCTCGTCATTTCACCATGCCGTCCGGTCACCCGGTGCACCTCGATCCGGCCCGTGACGTGGGGCTGCCAGTCCTCGGGCCGCACCGGGGGGAGCGGCTCCTCCCTGGTCGCCTCGAAGAAGAGCACATCGCCCCTGAACGTACGGGACTTGAACGAGTCCAGCACCGCGATGTTCCCGAGGAAGACCCTGGCCATGGCCTCCAGCGTGGCGTCGTCGAGCAGTGCGAACGGACCGTCCGCCGCCGCCGCGGAATCCGGGTCGTAGCCGAGCGACTCCAGGAGCGCCCGCACGGCCTCCTCGCCGCTCAGCGCCTCGGCCGACCCGGCCGGGGTCCCGGTGCCACCGGCCGGGAAGCCGTCCATCAGGGTGAGGACCTCGATCTCCTCGCCCTCCTCCTGGAGCCGGACGGCGAGTTCATGGGCCACGACCCCGCCGAACGACCACCCCAGCAGCGCGTACGGGCCCTGCGGCTGCACGGAGCGGATCAGTGCCAGGTAGTCGTCGACCATGGCGTCGAGGCTCTCCGGAACGGCCTCGGGGGCCAGCAGGCCGCGGGCCTGGAGACCGTACAGGGCACGGTCGCCGTCGAGGTGGCGGAGCAGTCCCGAGTAGACCCAGCTGATGCCGGCCGCGGGGTGCACGCAGAAGAGCGGCCGGGCCGCCGGGCCGCTGCTCCTGCGCAGCGGCAGCAGGGTGGCGAGGGCGCCGTCGCCCTGCCCCGCGTCGTCCAGCCGTCCGGCGAGGGCGGCGGCGGTGGGGGCGTCGAAGACGTCCCGGATGCCGATCTCGGCGCCGAGGGCGGTGCGGATCCGGCTGATCAGCCGGGCCGCGAGGAGCGAGTGACCGCCCAGGAGGAAGAAGTCGTCGTCGATCCCCACCGACGGCACCCCGAGGACCTCGGCGAACACCGCGCAGAGGATCTCCTCCTGCGCCGACCGCGGAGCCCGCCCGCCGCCGCCCGCACCGCCGCCCGCACCGGCGACCGGCGCCGGCAGCGCCCGCTGGTCGAGTTTGCCGTGCGACGTCATCGGCAGCGCCTCCAGCACCACGACCGCCGACGGCAGCATGTGGCGCGGCAGCCGCCCCGCGGCGAAGCGTTGCAGCTCCTCCGGGTCGGCCTCCCGGTCGGCCACCGGCACCACGTAGCCCACCAGGCGCTGGTCCCCCGGCCGGTCCTCCCGCGCCACCACGGCGGCCTGCGCCACCGCGTCGTGCGCCTGCAGCACCGCGGCGATCTCGCCCGGCTCGATCCGGAAGCCGCGGATCTTCACCTGGTCGTCCGCCCGGCCCACGTACTCCAGGGCGCCGTCGGCCCGCCACCGCACGAGGTCGCCGGTGCGGTACATCCTCTCGCCCGGCGCCCCGAACGGATTCGCCACGAAGCGCTCGGCGGTCAGGGCCGGCCGGCCCACGTAGCCGCGCGCCAGGAGCTCCCCCGCGATGTACAGCTCGCCGGGGACGCCCGGCGGGACCACCCGCAGCCGGTCGTCCAGGACGAACAGCCGGGTGTTGCGGATCGGCCGGCCGATGACCGGCCGCTCGTACGCGCCGATCACGGCGTTCGTGCTGTACACGGTGCACTCGGTGGGACCGTACTGGTTGTTGCCGGCGACCCCGGCCCGCCGCAGGTCCGCCCAGAGCGCCTCGTCGACCGCCTCGCCGCCGACGTCGACGATCCGGGGGCGGGAGGAGCGCTCCGCGGAGAGCATGCCCAGCTCGATCAGCTGCCGGCAGTAGGTCGGGGTCGTCTCGATGTAGTCGATCCCCTCGGCCTCGATGTAGTCGACCAGGAGTTCCGGCGTCCGGCGCGTCCCGTCGTCCACCAGGTGCAGCTCGTGGCCGTCCAGCAGCCAGAAGAGCAGCAGCCAGCTGGCGTCGAAGGTCGTCGCCCCGATCATGGCGGCGCGCAGGGGGCGGCCGGCGGAGGCGATGTCGGCCCGGTAGACGTCCTCCCGGTGGCTGTGGACGAGGTTGGCCAGCGAGTGGTGCTCGATGAGCACGCCCTTCGGCTTCCCCGTCGACCCGGAGGTGAAGATGGCGTACGCGGAGTGCTCCGGGCGCAACGGCGAGAGCCGATCGGCGTCCGACACGTCGGCGTCGGACCGGCCGGCCAGTTCGGCGCCGACCGCGGGCTCCGCCAGGTCCAGCAGCTGCGGCACGCGCCCGGCGAGGCCCGCGAACCGCGCGGCGGTCTCCCGGCCGGTGACCACGAGGGCGGGCCCGCAGTTGTCCAGCATGTACGTGACCCGCTCGACGGGGTACTCCGGGTCGACGGGGACGTAGCAGGCGCCGGCCTTCAGGATCGCCAGTAGCGAGACGATCAGGTCGGTGCCCCGCGGCAGCAGGACGGCCACGGTCTGCTCCGGCCCCACCCCGCGGTCGATCAGCAGCCGCGCCAGGCGGTTCGCCCGCGCGTTCAGCTCACGGAACGTCAGGGCCTCGCCCTGGAAGACGAGCGCGTTCGCGTCCGGCATCCGCCGGACGCTCCCCTCGAAGATCTCCGGGACCGGTCGGGTGTCCGCCGGGACGCGCCCGGTGTCGTTCCACTCCACGAGGATCCGCCGGCGCTCGGCCGGGGTCAGGACGTCGACCGCCTCGATCGACCGGTCCGGGTCCGCGACCACGGCGGCCAGCAGCCGGAGCAGGCGGTCCGCCAGCAGGCTCATGGTGGTGTGGTCGAAGAGGTCGGTGGCGTAGTGCAGGACGGCGAGGATGCCGGCGGGTGCGTTGGAGCCGTCACGGTTCTCGACGCAGGTCAGGTTGAGGTCGAACTTGACCGGCGGCGTCCCGAAGGACTCGGGCTGCGCGGTGAGGCCCGGCAGCAGCAGGGTGCCCTCGTCGTTGTTCTGCAGGACCAGCATCACCTGGAACAGCGGGTGCGTGGAGCTGGAACGGACGGGGTTCAGCTCCTCCACCAGCCGCTCGAACGGCAGGTCCTGGTTGGTGAACGCCGCCAGGTCGGTGTCACGGACCCGGCCCAGCAGCTCGCCGAAGGTGGGGGCCTGCGACACGTCGGTCCGCAGCACCAGCGTGTTCACGAAGAACCCGACCAGCTCGTCCAGGGCCTGGTCCGAGCGCCCGGCCACGACCGTGCCGATCGGAATGTCCGTGCCGGCGCCCAGCCTCGACAGCAGGGCGGCCAGCGCCGCGTGCAGCACCATGAACAGAGTGACCCCGTGGCGGCGCGCCAACGCGTCGAGTTCGGCGTGCAGTTCGGTGTCGACGTGGAACTGCAGCAGCTCGCCCTCGTGCGAGGCGGTGACGGGGCGGGGGCGGTCGAAGGGCAGAGCGACCTCCTGCGGCGAGCCCTTCAGCGCCTCCGCCCAGTAGGCGAGCTGCTGGTCCATGGTCTCGGCGAGCTGATCGTGCTGCCACAGGGTGTAGTCGGCGTACTGGACGGTGAGCGGCTCCCACTCCGGGGTGATTCCGGCCAGCCGGGCCCGGTAGGCCGAGGCGATGCCCGACCAGAGCGGGCCGGAGGACCAACCGTCACTGGCGATGTGGTGCAAGGTCAGGACGAGGACGGACTCGTCCCCGCCGAGGGTGAACAGCGCGACCCGCAGCGGGAGTTCGGAGGCCAGATCGAAGGCGGCGAACGCCTCGGCCGAGATCCGCTCCGCGACTTCGTCCGCCGTGCACGGCTGGACCCGGAACGGGACCTGGGCGGCGTCTGCGGGCAGAATCAGCTGGCGGGGCTGACCGTCGTGCGCGGGATAGATCGTGCGCAGGGCCTCGTGCCGGGCGACCACGTCGCCGATCGCGCCGCGCAGAGCCTCGGTGTCCACCGTGCCGTGCAGGCGGAACGCGAAGGGGCTGTTGTAGGTGGCGGAGGCGCCTTCGAGCTGGTCCAGGAACCAGAGTCGTTGCTGGGCGAACGACAGCGGCAGCACCTCCGGCCGCGCGCCCGCCACCAGCGCCGGACGCGCCGGGCCACCGTCCTTCAGCTTCTCCACGACCCCGACCACGGTCGGGTTGCGGAACAGATCACGGATGCCCAGCTCGGCGTTCAGGGCGGTGCGGATCCGGCTGATCAGCCGCGTCGCGAGAAGCGAATGACCGCCCAGAGCGAAGAAGTTGTCGTCGATCCCCACCGACGGCACATCGAGCACCTCGGCGAAGAACGCGCACAGAATCTCCTCCTGCGCCGTCCGGGGACCACGATGCCCCCGCACCGCACCCTGAACCTCCTCGGCCTCCTCCACCGCACCGGCCCGCGCCCGCTCCGCCCGCGCCAGGAAGTACCGCTCCTGCTCGGGAGAATCGAACACCTCCCACCCGGACACCGGAACCTCCGGATCCCCGGCCACCACACCCAGCAACCGCACCAACCGCTCCGCCAACAGGGCCATGGTGGTGTGGTCGAAGAGGTCGGTGGCGTAGTGCAGGACGGCGAGGATGCCGGCGGGTGCGTTGGAGCCGTCACGGTTCTCGACGCAGGTCAGGTTGAGGTCGAACTTCGCGGGCGGGGTCCCGAAGGACTCGGGCTGCGCGGTGAGGCCCGGCAGCCGAAGGGTGCCCTCGTCGTTGTTCTGCAGGACCAGGAGCACTTGGAACAGCGGGTGCCGGCCCAGCGAACGCACCGGGTTCAGCTCCTCCACCAGCCGCTCGAACGGCACGTCCTGGTTGGTGAACGCCGCCAGGTCGGTGTCACGGACCCGGCCCAGCAGCTCGCCGAAGGTGGGGGCCTGCGACACGTCGGTCCGCAGCACCAGCGTGTTCACGAAGAACCCGATCACGTCGTCCAGCGCCTGGTCCGAGCGCCCGGCCACCACCGTCCCGATCGGGATGTCCGTGCCGGCGCCCAGCCTCGACAGCAGCGCCGCCAGCGCCGCGTGCAGCACCATGAACAGGGTCACCCCGTGACGGCGCGCCAACGCTTCGAGTTCGGCGTGCAGTTGGGCGTCGAGGTGGAACTCCAGCAGCTCGCCCTCGTGCGAGGCGCTGGCAGGGCGGGGGCGGTCGAAGGGCAGAGCGACCTCCTGCGGCGAGCCCTTCAGCGCCTCCGCCCAGTAGGCGAGCTGCTGGTCCATGGTCTCGGCGAGCTGATTGTGCTGCCACAGTGCGTAGTCCGCGTACTGGACCGCCAGCGGCTCCCAGACCGGCACGGAACCGGCCAGCCGGGCCCGGTAGGCCGAGGCGATGCCCGACCAGAGCGGGCCGGAGGACCAACCGTCACTCGCGATGTGGTGCAAAGTCAGGACGAGGACGGACTCGTCCCCGCCGAGGGTGAACAGCGCTACCCGCAGCGGGAGTTCGGAGGCCAGGTCGAAGGTGGCGAACGCCTCGGCCGAGATCCGCTCCGCCACCCCCTCCTCCGTGCACGGCTCCACCCGGAACGGGACCTCGACATCGCCGACCGGCAGAATCACCTGCCGGGGCTGACCACCGACCGTCGGGTAGACCGTGCGCAGGGCCTCGTGCCGGCCCACCACGTCACCGATCGCGCCGCGCAGAGCCTCGATGTCCACCGTGCCGTGCAGGCGGAACGCGAACGGACTGTTGTACGTGGCGGAGGCACCTTCGAGCTGGTCCAGGAACCACAGTCGCTGCTGCGCGAACGACAGCGGCAGCACCTCCGGCCGCGCGCCCGCCACCAGCGCCGGACGGGCCGGGCCACCGTCCTTCAGCTTCTCCACGACGCCCACGACTGTCGGGTTGCGGAACAGGTCACGGATGCCCAGCTCGGCGTTCAGGGCGGTGCGGATCCGGCTGATCAGCCGCGTCGCGAGAAGCGAATGACCGCCCAGAGCGAAGAAGTTGTCGTCGATCCCCACCGACGGCACATCGAGCACCTCGGCGAAGAACGCGCACAGGATCTCCTCCTGCGCCGTCCGGGGACCACGATGCCCCCGCACCGCACCCTGAACCTCCTCGGTCTCCTCCACCGCACCGGCCCGCGCCCGCTCCGCCCGCGCCAGGAAGTACCGCTCCTGCTCGGGAGAATCGAACACCTCCCACCCGGACACCGGAACCTCCGGATCCCCGACCACCACACCCAGCAACCGCACCAACCGCTCCGCGAGTTGGTCCGCGGTCCCCCGATCGAACAGATCGGTCGCGAACTGCAGAACAGCCGTGATACCGGCGGGCGCATGGGAACCGTCACGGTTCTCGACGCAGGTCAGGTTGAGATCGAACTTCGCGGGCGGCGTCCCGAAGGACTCGGGCTGCGCGACGAGACCCGGCAGCTCCAGCGACCCCTCGTCGTTGTTCTGCAGGACCAGCATCACCTGGAACAGCGGATGCCGGCCCAGCGAACGCACCGGGTTCAGCTCCTCCACCAGCCGCTCGAACGGCAGGTCCTGGTTGGTGAACGCCGCCAGGTCCGTGTCACGGACCCGGCCCAGCAGCTCACCGAAGGTCGGCTCACCCGACACATCCGTCCGCAGCACCAGCGTGTTCACGAAGAACCCGACCACATCGTCCAGCGCCTGGTCCGAACGCCCCGCCACCACCGTCCCGATCGGAACATCCGTCCCCGCACCCAGCCGCGACAACAGAGCCGCCAACGCCGCATGCAACACCATGAACAACGTCACACCGTGCCGACGCGCCAACCCCTCCAGCTCTGCATGCAATTGGGCGTCGAAATGGAACTCCAACAGCTCACCGTCATGCGACGCGGCGGCAGGGCGGGGCCGGTCGAAGGGCAGAGCGACCTCCTGCGGCGAGCCCTTCAGCGCCTCCGCCCAGTAGGCGAGCTGCTGATCCATGGCGTCGCCGAGCTGGTTGTGCTGCCACAGTGCGTAGTCCGCGTACTGGACCGCCAGCGGCTCCCAGACCGGCGCGGAACCGGCCAGCCGGGCCCGGTAGGCCGAGGCGACACCCGACCAGAGCGGACCGGAGGACCAACCGTCACTCGCGATGTGGTGCAAGGTCAGCACCAGGACCGATTCGTCCTCGCCGAGCGCGAACAGCACCACCCGCAGCGGAAGTTCGGCGGAGAGATCGAAGGCGGCGAACGCCTCGGCGGAGATCCGCTCCGCCACCTCGTCCTCCGTGCACGGCTCGACCGTGAACGGGACGTGGGCGTCGTCGGCGGGCAGGACCAGCTGGCGCGGCTGACCGTCGACCGCCGGGTAGACCGTGCGCAGGGCCTCGTGCCGGCCCACCACGTCACCGATCGCCGCACGCAGAGCCTCCACGTCCACTGCCCCGTGCAGACGGAACGCGAACGGGCTGTTGTAGGTCGCGGAGGCGCCTTCGAGCTGGTCCAGGAACCACAGCCGCTGCTGCGCGAACGACAGCGGCAGCACCTCCGGCCGCGGGCCCGCCACCAACGCCGGACGCGCCGGACGGCCGTCCTTCAGCTTCTCCGCGACGCCCACGACCGTGGAGGCGTCGAACAGGTCACGGATCCCGAGCTCGGCATCGAAGGTGCTGCGGATCCGGCTGATCAGCCGGGCCGCGAGAAGCGAATGACCGCCCAGGGCGAAGAAGTCGTCGTCGATGCTCACCGATGGAACACCGATGACCTCGGCAAACAGGCCGCAGAGCAGTTCCTCCTGCACCGAGCGCGGGGCTCGTCCGTTCTGCTCGGCGGTGACGGCTGCGGGTGTGGGCAGGGCGCGCTGGTCCAGCTTGCCGTTCGGCGTGATCGGCAGCGCCTCCAGCACCACCAGCGCCGACGGGACCATGTGCCGCGGCAGACGCC
>NZ_JBSHBN010000257.1:0-7826 GCF_053612025.1 Kitasatospora sp. NPDC054768 | reverse complement strand
GCCCCGAGCGGGCAGCGCCACAGCGCCGTTGCGGTGTCGTGCGCGGTGTCGCACGCGGGTGCCTCAGGCCGCGACCGCCCCGACCTGCTGCGGCTGCGCGGCCGTCCCGTCCGGGGCGCCCGCCCCGGCGGAGTCCGCCTGCCGGGACCGCTTGATCAGGTGCGCGACCCACCATCCGATCCCGCGCAGGGCGCAGACGATGGTGGTGGCGTAGAAGAGCGTGTAGACCACGTTGAACACCATCAGGACCGCGTAGACCATGGCGACCGAGGAGCCGAACATGAACTGGGCCTTGGCCTTCATCGGCGTCGTTCCCGGGTCGCTGATCATGTAGTTGGTGAACAGCACGAAGGCGACGCCGGTCATCGCGCCGAGCGCGGAGTACAGCGAGACGTCCCAGATCCAGTGCCGGACGAACGCCTGGATGGCGAACGCCCCGAGCCAGCCGACGATCAGCGGCGTCCGCTTGGTGAGCAGCGCGTTGATCACCGTTCCCGCGGTGGCGATGATCAGCGGGATCATCACCCGGAAGAAGGTGTTCGCGTTCTCCGTGAACTGGTACGGCGGCGAGATGCTGAACCAGGACCCGAAGCACACCAGTGACATCGTGATCCCGAAGTTGGACGGGTTCATGTAGTGCCGCATCCGGCCGGCGATCGGCGCCTGCAGGGCGTGCTTGCCGCCGACGCCGATGACCACCCCGAAGAACATCGGCAGCAGCTGGTTGTTCCCGTAGGTCAGCATGTTGACCGCGAGCGCCGTGATGTGGGCGGGCAGCAGGAACTCGTAGACCCCGCGCACCCCGTTGCCCAGGAAGCGCGGCGGGCGCCGCTGGGCCCAGCCGCTGATCAGCTCGAAGCAGATCTCGCACGTGTAGGCGGTGAACACCGCGATGAACGGCCACAGCCAGGGCTGTTCGAAGCCGAGCAGGGTGTAGCCGAAGGCGTTGAACACGCTGATGGAGATCGCGAAGTTGCGCAGGGCGAGGTAGCGCGGATCCTTGGGCTTCGCGGGGGCGGCGGGCGCGGGGGGCGCGGCGGCCGGGGCGCCGCCGGGGCGGGACTGCGCGGTGGCGCTCATCGGTTCGGGACCTCCTGGGCGTCGCTGGTCAGCATCAGGGTGTGCGTACCGGCGGTGAGCTGCTCGGTCTTCTTGTGCATCCCGCCGTTCGCGTCCCGCCACCGCAGCTCGACGGTGACCGGACCCTGGTGGGAGCCGAGGCCGAAGCGCGTGTCGAAGCTGCGGAAGCCGCCGTGGCCGCCGCCGCCGTCGAGCTGGGAGATCTGGGTGCCGTCCGGGGTCATCACGCACACGGTGGCGCCGTACGCCGGCGACCCGGAGTTCACCAGGCCGTCGCCCGCCCCGCCCTCGGCGGTCGGCCGGTAGAGCCGCAGGTTCAGCTGGTTGCCCAGGTTGGGCGAGGTGTTGGCGTAGAAGGCGGGCGGGCCCCACTGGCGGGCCACCGCGAAGTCCAGCCGGCCGGTCCCGGTGGTGTCGCCGGTGGCGAGGCCGCGGGTCGGGGTGGGCACGGCGATGCCCAGTTGCTCGCTGATGTTGACGTACGGGCCGTCGGGGGTCTTCGCGTAGAAGGCGATCGCCTCGTCCCCGGCGATGTCGTCACCGGGCTGGACGTTGGGCCACATCGCGGGGTTGGACAGCAGGTCGTCGTTGGTCATGGCCATCTCCTGCAGCCACGGCCAGCGGTTGATCTTGCCCTTCACGAAGCCGGTGGCCTGGAGGACGTTGAGGTCGCCGCTGTTGAGGAAGTCGCCCATCTTGGCGTCCCAGCCCCAGCCGGTCCAGGCCATGCCGTGCTCCTGGGCCTCCTGGGTGAACGGCGCGATGCCGGCGTCGAGCTTGTTCCGCATGTCGGCTTCGTCCTTGGCCTTGTTGATCCAGACGAAGTTGCTCTCCTCCAGGCCCCAGGCGACGGTGATGTTGCTGACCATCATGTCGAACTTGCCGTCGTGGCCGAGGTCGCCGAAGTCGACGCCCATGCCCTTGAAGGAACCGTTGCCGAGCACGAAGGACTTGGGCGTGGTCGGGGTGCGCTGGCCCTTGGCCTCGGTGAGCTCGATGTGCCCGGGCGTCGACCGGTTGTACAGCAGGTGCCCGTGACCGAAGTCGTTGGCGACGTACAGCTCGGGCAGTCCGTCACCGGTCAGGTCGGCGCCCGAGATCGCCAGGGTCCATCCGGTCGACGCGTCGAAGGGGATGGCGCCCTTCTCCTCCACGTACGACGCCGTGGGCTCGGGCCCCGAGGTGCTCTGCTGCCAGCGCAGGACGTGGTCGCCGCCGGCGTTCTTGGCACTGGACAGCGAGTCGTTCATCACGACGTTCTTCAGACCGTTGGGGTCGAGGACGTCGGAGTCGGGGAAGTAGTTGCCGATCACGATCGACGGGTGTCCGCTGCCGTCGAGGTCGCCGACGTAGTCCGCGTCGGTGTTCCAGCGCGGGCCGTGGTACTTCCCGTCCAGCGACTCCGAGGCCACCAGCTCGCGCGGCACGTAGGAGCTCGCGGCGGGGGTCGTCGCGTCCGACTTGGCCATGAACAGGATGGGCGTGCGGCCCCAGTACGTCACCAGGAGGTCCATCCGGCCGTCGCTGTTGAAGTCGCCGGGTGTGCAGCCGGTGGGCGCCATGGTGTCGTCCATCGGCAGCGGCTTGCCGTCCAGTACGAAGGGCGTGAACCGGTCGGCCTGCCGGGCGGTCGGCGTGTACGTCACGACGACGCTGTCGGTCCTGGTGTCGACGATGCACATGCTGTTGGCCACACCGTGCCCGGTGAGGTCGTTGATCGCGATGCTGGCCCCGACCGAGGAGATCCACGAACGGATCTTCTGGTAGGCCGGGTTCACCTTCCGGACCGTCTTCATCGGCTGCTGGTCGTAGCCGGGCGGCATCGCGATGGGCATTTCCTTGAAGCCGTACTGCTTCGCGACCCCTTCCGCCCCGGCCACCGCGACCGAGCTCCGCGCCGCGAAGAACAGCGAGGCGGCCACCATGATCACCACCAGGCCCGGTACCAGTCTGCGGAATCGTTCACGGTTTGTCACCGAAATTCCCCTCTCGGCAGATCGCGTACGACCCTGCTTTCGCATCGAGTGCACTCCCGCGGCCGACTCCGGCGGACCGAAAAGGCCCGGGGTCCTGGTTCCGCGGTCCCGAAATGCGACGGTGAATCCCACTTCACTCGCAGGTCTACTGCACGAGCATGAACGCCGGACGCCCGCAAAGGCATCTCTCACATTGCTCACCGGCCGGGAACGGCTTTTGCCAATTGTTTTCCCGCCGAAAGAATCTCCGGCGGCGTGATCGGAAATGGGTGATCCGCCGCGCGCGATCGGCGATGGGCGATCGGCCCGGATACCCGGCCGCGGTCGCCCGCGCGTCGCGGGCCGGCGGACGGCGAGTGGCGGGCAGCGGGCGCCGGCCGGCCGGGAACACGCCGAAGCGCCCTCCGAACGGACGACGGAGGGCGCTTCGACAGCAGGTGGTTCGACGGCGGGCGCTCGGGCGGGCGCGCACGGGGCCGCCGGGCGGCGCGCGCTCGGCGGCGGTCAGTAGCGGGCGGAGGCCCCCGGCGGCACATCGTGGCGCAGCCACCCGGCGGGGTCCACCCGGCGGCGCACCCGGTCCACCCGTTCGACGTCGGCCGCGGACAGGTGCCGCTGCGGCTGCTCCAGGCGCTCGACCAGGGTCGGCGCGGTCCGGCCGGTGTCCCAGGGCGTCAGGGCGGAGCGGACCTCGGCGCAGTGCGCCCGGGCCGCCGCCGTCGCGGCCGGGTCGAGCGCCAGGCCGCCGGCGGTGAAGGCGAAGGCGGCGTCGAGGTGGCTCAGTGCCCCGCCGTCCGGATCCGGCACCGCGAGCGCGCCGCCGAGCTGCCGGAGTTCGGCGTTGACCAGTGGCGATCCCGAGCCCTCGCCGAGCACCCGGAGGAACGCCTCCGCGCCGTCCGCGCCGAGTTCGGAGAGCAGCAGGTGGTCCCCCACCACCGGCACCGGATCGGTCGGGTCCATGTGGGTGCGGACCACGGCCGGCGGGGTGGTGGTCTCCCAGGTGTCGAGCACCGGCTCGGCGACGGCCCGGAACCGGCCGAGCAGGTCGGCGGCCTGGCGTTCGGCGGTCGCCAGGCCGTCCTCGGTCGGACTGAGTACCACACCGGCCAGGCACACCACCGGACCGCCGGTCAGGGCCGGCGGGATCTCCGGCACGGCCGGCAGGTTCATCACCCGGAACACGGTGGTGACGTCCTCGGGCGCGTCCCGGGTCCAGCTCAGCCAGCGGGACAGCAGCTCGGGGCCGTGCGCGGCGGGCCAGAAGGCGGCGCCGGTGACCACCCGGACCGCCGGGAAGAGCGCGATCTCGATCGCGGTGACGACGCCGAGTCCGCCGCCGCCCCCGCGCAGGGCCCAGAACAGCTCGGGGTCGGCGGTCGCCGAGACGCGGCGGAACTCGCCGTCCGGGGTGACGAGTTCGATCGCCCGGACGCTGTTCACGGCGAGCCCGGCCCGGCGGCCGTAGAAGCTGATCCCGCCGCGCAGCAGGTAGCCGACCACGCCGACCGTGGGCGAGGTGCCGTGCGGCGCGGCCAGCCCGTACCCGGCGGCGGCCTCGACCACCGCGCCCCAGCGCGTTCCCGCCGGGACGCGGGCGGTGCGGGCCACCGGGTCGATCACGACCGGGCCCGCGGGCTCGGTGCGGAGGAGCAGGGATTCGTCCATCGGGCGGGCCGAGCCGGCGGCGTGCCCGGTGGTGTGCACCCGGACCCACCGGCCCGCGCGCTGGGCGTGGCGCAGCGCGGTCCGGACCTGTCCGACGGTGCGGACCGTCACCGCCGCCGCGGGCCGGACCGGCGCGGCCAGGTTGAACACGGCGGTCGCGGCGGCGAAGGCGCGCTCCCCGGGCAGCGCGACGGCGTGCTCGGTCTCGGTCATGGCAGGAGCTCCTCGGCTCGTTGACGGGTCACTTGACGCCGAACCGGGCACGGGCCAGCTCCCGGGTGGTCACCGCGGACAGGAAGACCCCGATCCCGGAGTGGCTGTGCAGGGTGGACAGGTCGCGCCAGACCCGCTCGATCCGCTCCCCCTGCCGCACCGCGCTCGAACCCGCCGTCGGGAACAGCTGCCCCTCCACGGCGTGCCAGCACAGCCGGATCACCTCGCGGCAGATGGTGGCCAGGCGCAGGTCGTGCTCCCGGGTGAAGGCGCCCGGCCCCCGGGCGCACAGCTCCTGCCACTGGGCGATCGCCTGCAGCACGGCCGCCTCGGCCGTGGCGATCATGCCGGCCGCCTCGCCGTACCAGAACTGGTAGTCCGGGTCCTCGGCACGGGTGACCACGGGCGGGAACAGCGTCGTGCGGGAGAGCATCAGCTCCTCGTAGGCGTCCAGCGCGCCCTGGGCCATGCCCACGGCGAGCGAGGCCACCTCCAGGAGCATGAAGCTGAGCGAGCCGCCGCCGTACTCCGGGTTGCCGTGCAACCGGTAGCCGGGCGTGCCCCCGTCGACGACGACCTCGCTCATGTGCGTCCGCGGGAGCGTCAGGTGGTCCGGGACCCGGCCGTCCTCGATCACGATGCTGTGCGAGCCGCTGCCCTTGAGGCCCAGCTGGCCGCCCCAGTCGTCGAGCCGGCGGAACTCGGCGCGCGGAGCGACGAAGAGCATCGGCGCCGGCGGTTCGCCGGCCTCGCCGGGCACCGGGACGTGACCCATGAAGTGCGTCGCGTACGGCGAGCCCGAGCAGTAGTTCCAGGTGCCGTCGATCCGCCAGCCGCCGTCCTCGGCGCGCTCGGCCTTCCCGTTCGGCACGATGGTGGCCGGGCAGATGAAGTCGCCGCCGGCGAAGAGCTCGGCCTGTGCCCGCTCGTCGAACAGCGAGGCCGCGGGCAGGGCGTGGGTGGCGCCGAGGCAGTACATCCACCCGGTCGACGGGCAGCCGCGGGCCAGCGTCATCGCGACCCGCAGGAAGGTGTCGATGCCGAACTCGTAGCCGCCGTAGCGCTTGGGCACGAGGATCCGGTAGAAGCCGGCCCCGGCGAACGCCTCGTGGGTGTCCTGGGCGTAGTAGGTGCGCTGTTCGGTCTCGGCTTGCCGGGGCACCAGGAGCGGCGCGATGGCCTCGGCCCTGGCGATGATCTCCCCGGGTGTCAGACCGGGCTCGGGCGGCTGCGGCGAGCCGGACCCTGCGGCGTTCATGGCGACCGTCATTGCGGCGCAGCTCCTCTACGGTTCGGGCGGGCGTTCCACCGACGCTGGATGGACTTTCCCGGCCAGCCTGGCCCGCGGCCCGGCCGGTGCGCATCTCCCGGATTGCCAGCACGATCGAAGAACCCACGGCCGCGGGGCCGTTGCTACGGTTCCGGGGCGAATTCGCCCCGGACTCCGTGAGAGGAATTCCCCATGAGCCCCAATGGAAAGCCGCAGTCGAACGCACCGGCGAGCAGGACGCCACTCTCCTTCAACCAGGAATTCCTCTGCGGCTTCGACCGCGGCGACGACGAGGGGCCGTTCGGCCCGCGGTTCCACATCGTGCACGGCTGGCGCCTGCGCGGGAAGGTCGACGCCGCGACGCTTCAGCTGGCCCTGGACGACGTGGTGGTGCGGCACGAGGCCCTGCGCACGGCCATCGTCCGGGGCGAGGGCGAGCGGTACCAGGAGATCCATCCGCCGACCCCGGTCCGGCTGGAGCTGCGGGAGCTGACCGGGGCGGATCCGGCGGCGCGCGAGCGGGCGGTGGAGGACCTGATCACCGAGGTGGAGTCGGGCACCATCAGCGCGCGGGAACTCCCCCTGCTGAAGGCCACCCTGCTCCGCTTCGACGAGGAGGACGCGGTCCTGGCCCTCGTCGTGCACCACACGGCGGCCGACGGATGGTCGGTGCGGCTGATCATCCGCGATCTCGCCGTCCGCTACGCCGAGCGCCGCGGGCACACTCAGCCCGAGCTGCCGGTGGCCCTGCCGTACCGTGAGTTCTCGGCGTGGCAGCGGGAGTACGCGGCGGATCCGGCGCTGGAGGAATCACGCGCCTTCTGGCGGGAGCAGCTGGCCGGCGCCGAGATCTACTCGGTGGCCACCGACCGGCCGAAGTCGGCCGGCCTGCCGGAGTCCACCGCCATCCACCGCTTCACCGTCGACGCCGAACTGACCGCGCGGGCGGTGGAGATCGGCCGGGCGCTGCGCAGCACGCCGTTCATGGTGCTGATGGGCGCGTTCGCGGTGATGGTCGCGCGCTCCTCCGGAACGACCCGGGTGGTGGTGCCGACCTTCTCGCCGGGCCGCGGCGAGGACCGCTTCCACCACACGGTCGGGCCGTTCTTCAACTTCCTCCCGCTGTGCACCGAGCTCGCCGGGTCCCGCGACTTCGCCGAGGTGGTCGCCCGGATCCGCACCACCAGCCTGGAGGCGTACGCCCACGACATCCCGTTCGGGCAGATCCTCGCCCAGGCACCGGAGTTGATGCTGCCGACATTGGAGGACGGCCGGGCGGCCTGTGTCTTCCAGGTCTTCCCGTTCCCGTTCCTGCTGGACGGGGAGCTGATCGGGGACCTGGAGTACACCGAGGTGCGGCGCCGGCTCACCTCGCAGCCGGTGGGCTCGGACGTGCCCAACGGCGCGCTGTGGACGCTCAACCTCGACCCGGCCGGGGACGTGGTGGCGGGCATCCAGTACAACAGCAACCTCTACGACGAGAGCTCGGTGGCGGAGCAGGTGGACCGCTTCCGCGAGGTGCTGCGGGAACTGGTCGGCGCGCCGGACGCGCCCCTGGACCTCCGTACCGAGCGTTCCTGAACCACTGGGGCCGACGGTCCCCGCCGCGTGCGGCGGGG
>NZ_JBSHBN010000256.1:0-7922 GCF_053612025.1 Kitasatospora sp. NPDC054768 | reverse complement strand
CTACTCGGTCAACGCCAAGCTCACCAGCGAGGGCGCCTCCCAGAGCATCGACATCGCCAAGGGCACCGCCGTCCCCGTCGGGATCGGCAGCGGCAGCGGCAGCGGCAAGCCCACCACCCTGCTCGAACTGCGCGTCACCGGCTGACCCGCGCCCGCCCCGCTCCCCGGTACCTGCTCCCCGCCACCCGCTACCCGCTCACCTTCCCGATGGAGCCCCAGGTGACAAACAACCCGTCCCGCACGACCCGGAGGACCGCCCGCCGGTGGCTGGCCACCGCCGCGGTGACCGCCGCGGTCCTCGGCGCCGCCACCGCGATCGCCGCCGCCGACACCACCCCCGCGGACAACTCCGCCGCGCCGCCGGCCGTCGAGGACTTCTCCTACCCCGGCGCCGCCGCCATCACCAAGGTGAAGCTGCTGCGCGGCGACGGCCATATCCTGCTCGCCGACTGCGGCAAGCCCACCCAGATCCAGATCGGGACCCTGGCCCCGGGCAACCCGGACAACCAGATCTGCTTCACCGTCACCGGCACGACGGGAACCCTCTCCCTCCAGCTGCCCGACGTGTTCTTCGTCCAGACCAGCGGCGGCCGCGCGGTCCGCGCCGGCCTCACCGTCGGCACCACCACCCAGACCGTCGACGTCCCCACGAACGGCTTCCAGGGAGTCGGCGAAGGCACCGGCGGCAACCCGGCCGCCCTCGTCGAGCTGACCGTCACCGGCTGACCACCACCCCCCGCATCCGCCCTTCACGTTGGGAAGAACACCTCATGCTTCGCAACTCCTCGGCCCGCAAGCTGCGGGCGGGCGTGCTGGTCGCGGCCGCGGCCGCCGGCGCCCTGGCGACGTTCGCCACGCCCCCGGCCGTCGCCGTCCCCGGTGACACGGCCGCCGACGGTTCCTACGCCGCCACCGCCCGGATCGTCGTCGGTGACCACCTGCGCGGCTGCACCGGCACGCTGGTGGACCGCTACTGGGTGCTGACCGCCGCGTCGTGCTTCTCCGACGACCCGGCGCAGCCGCAGGCCCTGGCGGCGGGTGCGCCGAAGTGGACCACCACCGTGACGGTCGGCGCGAAGTCGGCCCAGGTGGCCGAGCTGGTGCCGCGTACGGACCGTGACCTGGTGATGGCGCGTCTGGCCACGGCGGTGGACGGTGTCGCGGTGCTGCCGCTGGCGACCACGGCTCCGACGGCCGGGCAGTCGCTTCGTGTTCCCGGTTTCGGCCGGACCAAGGACGAGTGGGTGCCGGGCAAGCTCCACTCCGGTGTCTTCAGCCTCGACTCCGTGGCTCCGACGGGCATCGGCACCACCGGTACCGGTGGCGCGGTGGTCTGCAAGGGCGACACCGGCGCCCCCGTGATCCGCGAGACGGGCGGCAAGGCCGAGCTGGTCGCCGTCGCCTCGCGCTCGTGGCAGGGCGGCTGCCTGGGCACTCCGGCCACCGAGACCCGCACCGGCGCGTACAGCTCCCGGGTCGACAACCTCGGCGACTGGGTGAACGACCTGCGCTACCGCACGGCGGAGGTCAAGGCCGGCCTGCACTTGCAGATCATCGACATCAACAGCAGGGTGTGGAACACCGTCGACGACTCCAAGGCCGGCGGCTGGATCGGCAGCTGGTCGACCGCCAGTAGCCCTTCGCCGACCGCCGTGGACAGCGTCGCCATCGGCGACACCGTGCACGTCTACGCCGTCGGTTCCGATGGCAAGGTCTACACCCACGACGGCAGGGTCGGTGACGCGTGGACCCCGTGGGTCGAGGTGCCCGGCGGCGCCGGCGGTGCCCAGGGCGTCACCGCCGCGGTCCGCGGCAACACCGTCAGCCTCCAGATCATCGGCTCCGACGGCTCCCTCTACAGCACCCACGCCGACTACGCAGCCGGCAGCTGGCGCGGAAGCTGGGAGCAGGTCGGCGTCAACAAGCTGAAGTCCATCACCAGCGCCACCACCGCGGACGGCGTCGTCCACGTCTTCGCCGTCAACGAGGACCTTCGCGTCTACGGCCGTGACAACAGGCCCGACGGCAGCTGGACCCCGTGGGGCGAGATCCCCGGCGGCGCTGTCGGCGTCCAGGGCATCACCGCCGCCGCCCGCGGCAACACCGTCGACCTCCAGATCATCGGCGGCCTCGGCGACCTGTTCACCACCTACTGCCACTACGGCCTCGGCGGCTGGGACCCGGCCTGGACCAAGGTCAGCGACAACCGCCTGAAGGCCATCTCCAGCAGCGCCGAGGGCAACGTCGTCCACTTCGTCGCCGTCAACGAGGACACCAAGGTCTACACCCGTGACGCCGACTACAACGCCGGCAACTGGACGCCGTGGGTCGAGGTCCCCGGGGGCGCCTTCGGCGTGAAGGCGATCACCGCCGCCACCACCGGCTGACCCGGCCCGCACCACGTCCCGCCGGGCCGGCCGCCGCCCGGCCGCCGGTCCGGCGGGGCACCCACTTCTCGTACTCCTCAGGGGGGAATTCCCGATGTCCCGCAAGTCCCAGGTCCGTGCCCGTCGGGCGGGCGTGCTGGTCGCGGCCGCGGCCGCCGGCACGCTGAGCAGCTTCACTCCGGCCGGCGCCGTGGTCGGCGACCCGGCCGCCGACGGTTCCTACGCCTCCACCGCGCGGCTGGTGATCGGTGACCACCTGCGGGGCTGCACGGGTGCGCTGGTCGACCACTACTGGGTGGTCACGGCAGCGTCGTGCTTCTCCGACGACCCGGCGCAGCCGCAGGCCCTGGCGGCCGGTGCGCCGAAGTGGAAGACCACCGTGACGGTCGGCGCGAAGTCGGCCCAGGTGGCCGAGCTGGTGCCGCGTACGGACCGTGACCTGGTGATGGCGCGTCTGGCCACGGCGGTGGACGGTGTCGCGGTGCTGCCGCTGGCGACCACCGCGCCGACGGCCGGGCAGTCGCTGCGTGTTCCCGGTTTCGGCCGGACCAAGGACGAGTGGGTGCCGGGCAAGCTCCACTCCGGTGTCTTCAGCCTCGACTCCGTGGCTCCGACGGGCATCGGCACCACCGGTACCGGTGGCGCGGCGGTCTGCAAGGGCGACACCGGCGCCCCGGCGGTCCGTGAGGTCAACGGAAAGGCCGAGCTGGTGGCCGTGGCCTCTCGCTCCTGGCAGGGCGGCTGCCTGGGCGTGCCCGCCACCGAGACCCGCACCGGCGCCTACAGCTCCCGGGTCGACGACCTCGGCGCCTGGGTCAAGCAGGTGAAGGCCTCCCGCCCGGCCAGCGACCTGTTCGCGCTCGGCGGGGACAGCAAGGTCTGGACCAACGAGGGCGCGTACACCACCAACGTGTGGGGCACCTTCGAGGCGGTGCCGGACAGCATCGGCACGCGTCAGGTCAGCGCGGTCACGATGGGCGACACGGTGCGCCTGTTCACGATCGGCAGCGACCAGCGGATCTGGACCGCCGCGAAGAACACCACCACCGGCACCTGGAGCCCGCTCCAGCCCGTGCCGAACAACAGCGGCATGCGGCAGGTGACCGCCGTCGCCATGGGCGACAAGGTCCGGCTGTACGCGATCGGCGGCGACCAGCGCATCTACACCGCGGCGGGCGACTACACCGCCGGCACCTGGACCCCCTTCGAGGTCCTGCCCAGCAGCGGCATCAAGCAGGTGACCGCCACCGTCGTCGGCAACACCGTGCGCCTGTTCGCGATCGGCGGCGAGGACCAGATCTGGACCACCACCGGCGACTACACCGCCGGGACGTGGACCACCTTCGCGTCCATCCAGAGCAGCGCCATCCAGCACATCACCGCCACCACGATCGGCAACACGGTGCGTCTGTTCGCCGTCGGCGGCGACCAGCAGATCTGGACCACCGACAGCACCGACAACGGCCCCTGGACCACCTTCGACCAGGTGCCCGCCGTCCTCGGCGTCAAGCAGGTCGCCACCACCACCATCGGCGACACCATCCGGCTGTTCGCCCTCGGTACCGACGACGCGATCTGGACCGCCGACAAGAAGGCCGACGGCAGCTGGACCACCTTCTACAAGGTCGACAGCAGCGCCATCCGGGGCATCGCCGCCACCACCGGCTGACCCGCCCCGCACCCGCCCCCCCGCGGGGGCCGTCGGCACGAGACCGACCACCCCCGCGGGCTCTCGCAGGCCCACTCGAAGGGAAAGTCCGCATGTCCCGCAAGTCCCAGTTCCGCTCCCGGCGGGCGGGTGTGCTGGCCGCCGTGGCGGCGGCCGCCGCCGGCACGCTGACCACCTTCGCCCCGGCCGGCGCCGTCTCCGGCGACGTGGCGGCCGACAACACCTCCGCCACCACCGCGCGGATCGTCATCGGCGACCACCTGCGCGGCTGCACCGGCGTGCTGATCGACCAGTACTGGCTGCTCAGCGCGGCGTCGTGCTTCGCCGACGACCCGGCGCAGCCGCAGACGCTCGCCGACGGCGCGCCGAAGTGGAACACCACCGCCACCGTCGGTGCGAAGTCGGTCCAGGTGGTCGAGCTGGTGAAGGCCGAGGGCCGTGACCTGGTGATGGCCCGCCTCGCCACGCCCGTCGACGGCGTCACGCCGTTGGACGTGGGCACCGCCGCGCCGACGGCCGGGCAGTCGCTGCGGGTGTCCGGCTTCGGGCGCACCAAGGCCGAGTGGGTCCCGGACAAGGCCCACACCGGGGCGTTCAGCCTCGACACGGTGAGCGCGACCGGCGTCGGCATCACGGGGACGGGCGGTGCGGCGGTCTGCAAGGGGGACACCGGCGCCCCGGTGGTCCGCGAGGTCAACGGCAAGGCCGAGCTGGTCGCCGTCGCCTCCCGCTCCTGGCAGGGCGGCTGCCTGGGCGTGCCCGCCGCCGAGACCCGCACCGGCGCGTTCGCCACCCGGGTGGACGACCTCGGCATGTGGATCACCAAGACCCGCCACTCGACCCCCTCCGGGACCGTGGTGAAGGCCTCGCCGTCCACGGTGGTCGACCCCGCCACCGGACACCGGCTGACCTTCGTGCAGGACGACAGGAACAACCTGTGGTCCGTCGACCCGCTGGCCGAGGGCTGGGTCAACCTGGGCACCTACGCCGCGACCCGCCCCACCGCGATCGCCGACCCGGCCACCAACCACGTGATGGTGTACGTCAACGGGCCGGACAACAGGCTCTGGTCCTACGACCGCACCACCAAGCACTGGACCAAGTTCGTCCCGACCCCGTCCGGCACGGTGCTGGCCCCCGACGCGGTGCCGCGCACCGTCGTCGACCCGGCCACCAACCACCTGGTCACCTTCGTCCGCGACACCGCCCACCACCTGTGGTCGGTGGACCCGCAGGGCGAGGGCTGGTACGACTACGGCCTGCTGGCCGCGAGCGACCCCGTCCCGATCGTCAACCCGAACGACGGCCACATCGTCGTCCACGTCAACGGGCCGGACAACCGGCTGAACTCCATCGACCGCCGCGGCGCCGGCCGGGTCGAGTTCGTCCCGCCGGCCCTCGCCCCCGACGCCGTCCCCTCGACCGTGGTCGACCCGGCCACCGGGCACTTCACCACGTTCGTCCGGGACGCCGCGAACCACCTGTGGTCCGTCGACCCGTGGGGCCCGGGCTGGCGCGACTGGGGCGTGATGGCCGCCACCGACCCGGTCGCGATCGCCGACAAGACCGGCAACCGGACCGTGGTGTACGTCAACGGTCCGAGCAACCGGCTGAACTCGCTGGACTTCTCCACCGGGACGTGGACCGAGTTCCTCCTCACCCCGTCCGGTACCGCGCTCGCCGCGGACGCCGTCCCGCAGACCGTCGTCGACCCGGCCACCGAGCACCTGGTCACCTACGTGCGGGACGTCAACAACACCCTGTGGTCCGTCGACCCGCAGGGCCCGGGCTGGGTCCGCTTCCACGGCGGCCCCTCCGCCCCCTGACCCGCCGCAGACCCGATGCGGCCCGCCCCGCCACCCGCAGGGCGGGCCCCCCGGCCGGGCGCACCGTCGGCGGTGAACCCCGTCCGCACCCCGCGCATCCGTGGAGTGCCGTCCCTCTCGAACGTTCCAGGGAGATCCCTCATGTCCCGCAAGTCCCAGGTCCGCTCCTGGCGGGCCGGCGTGCTGGTCGCGGCCGCTGCCGCCGGCACGCTGAGCACCTTCACCCCGGCCGTCGCCGTGGTCGGCGACCCGGCCGCGGACGGCACCTACGCCTACACCGCGCGCCTGGTGATCGGCGACAACGTGCGCGCCTGCACCGGCGTGCTGGTGGACCGCTACTGGGTGGCCACCGCGGCCTCCTGCTTCTCCGACGACCCGGCGCAGCCGCAGGCCCTCGCGGCGGGCGCGCCCAAGTGGAAGACCACCGCCACCATCGGCCGCACCGACCTGACGACCGGCGCGGGCACGGTGACGGAGGTCGTGGAGCTGGCGCCGCGCCAGGACCGTGACCTGGTCCTCGCCCGGCTGGCCAAGCCCGTCACCGACATCGCCCCGATCGCGGTCGCCACCACCGCCCCCAGCGCCGGGGAGACGCTGCGGGTGCCCGGGTACGGCCGGACCAAGGCCGAGTGGATCACGAACAAGCTGCACAGCGGCGCGTTCAGCCTCGACACCGTGAGCGCGACCGGCATCGGCACCACCGGTACCGGCGGCGCGGCGGTCTGCAAGGGCGACACGGGCGCCCCGACGATCCGCCAGGTCAACGGCAGGGCCGAGCTGGTGGCCGTGGCCTCCCGCTCCTGGCAGGGCGGCTGCCTGGGCGTGCCCGCCACCGAGACCCGCACCGGCGCGTACTCCTCCCGCGTCGACGACCTCGGCGGGTGGATCGACCAGGTCCGCGGCGGCTGGTGGGACACCGTCACCGCCAACCCGGCCGCCCGCAGCTCGGTCTACGACCCGGTCCGGAAGATCTCCACGGTCTTCGCCGTCGACAGCAACCACCACGTGGTGTTCTCCTCCAGCCCGGACGGCACGAACTGGAGCGGCTGGGCGCAGGTCGGTGGCAACTGGGAGTTCGCGAGCGTTCCCACCGCGCTGTACAACCCCTCCACCGGCGGCACCGAGCTGTTCGCGATCGGCACGGACGGCGTGCTGTCCCAGACCTACTGGATGCCGGACGGCCAGGGCTGGCGCGAGTGGTACTTCCAGGACCGCGGCCCGAGGTTCACCGGCAGCCCCACCGCCGTCTACAACCCGGCGACGAGGACCGCGGAGGTCTTCGCCACCCGGACCACCGGGCTCGTCGCGCACGCGTACTACACCCAGGGCACGACGGGGTGGAGCGGCTGGACCGACCTCCGGGGCAACGGGGAGTTCGTGAGCAGCCCGAGCGCCGTGTACAACCCTTCCACCGGTGGCATCGAGCTGTCCGCGATCAACAACGACGGCGTACTCAAGCAGACCTACTGGAAGTCGGACGGCCAGGGCTGGCGCGACTGGTACGCCCAGGACTCCGGCTGGACGTTCTCCGGCAGTCCCACGTCCGCCTACAACCCGGTCACCAGGACCGTGGAGGTCTTCGCCACCCGGACCAGCGGGGTCGTCGCGCACGCGTACTACACGCCGGGCATGACGAAGTGGAGCGGCTGGTACGAGATCCCCGGCCGGCAGTTCGCGGGCTCGCCGTCGGCGGTCTTCGACCCCGCCACCGGTGGTTTCAAGTTGTTCGTGGTCGGCGGTGACGGTGTCCTCGCCCGCGCCGAGTGGCAGCCCGACGACAAGCGGTGGCGCGACTGGACGTCCGTCGGGGACTGGAAGTTCACCACCGGCCGCTTCCCGACCGTGACGTTCAACGCCACGGCGGGCGTGCTGGACCTCTTCGCCACCGGGCAGAACGGCGCCCTGAACCACGTCACCTACAAGGCCGACCCGGTCCCGGGCGGTTGGGGCGGCTGGACGACGATCGAAGGCAGGACGATGATCACCGGCTGACGCGCGGCACCGAGCGCTGGAAGCACTCCGGGCCCGGCCGTTCCCCCG
>NZ_JBSHBN010000255.1:0-8361 GCF_053612025.1 Kitasatospora sp. NPDC054768 | reverse complement strand
CCGGAAAACACCGTCCCCACAAGCGCATTGGCATCTCGCATGACCTGCCAACGACGCCGGTCACGCTTCGTTACCACCGATTACGAGACAGAGCCCAGTGAACGGTGTAACTCGGTTGGGTTGAGTTAGCGGCGGCCGGCGGAGAGTCGGCCGTCGAAGGTGATCTCGAAGGCGTTCAGCGCGGCCTTCCAGCGGGTCATCCAGCGTTTGCGGCCGTCACCGGTCGGGTCGAGGGACATGACCGCCATGTAGACGCACTTCAGGGCCGCCTGCTCGTTCGGGAAGTGCCCGCGCGAGCGGACGGCCTTGCGGATGCGGGCGTTCACGGACTCGATCGCGTTCGTGGTGCAGATGACCCGGCGGACCTCGATGTCGAAGCTCAGGAACGGCACGAACTCGGCCCAGGCGTTCTCCCAGAGCCGCACGATCGCCGGATACTTCCTGCCCCAGGCCTCGCTGAACTCGACGAACCGCTCCAGGGCGGCGTCCTCGGTCGGCGCGGTGTAGACGGGCTTGAGGGCCTTGGAGATCTTGTCCCAGTCCTGACGGGCCGCGTAGCGGAACGAGGCCCGGATCAGGTGGACGATGCAGGTCTGGGTGACGGCCTGCGGCCAGACCGTGCCGATGGCATCGGGCAGGCCCTTGAGGCCGTCGCAGACGACCATGCAGACGTCCGCGACGCCGCGGTTCTTGATCTCGGTCAGGACGTGCAGCCAGTACTTCGCGCCCTCGCCGCCGTCGCCGGCCCACAGCCCGAGGATCTCCCGCGTGCCTTCGACCGTGACCGCGAGCGCCACGTAGATCGGCCGGTTGGCGACCTGGCCGTCGCGGAGCTTCACGTGGACGCAGTCGATGAAGACCACCGGATAGACCGGGTCGAGGGGGCGGTTCTGCCACTCGGCCATGCCCTCGATCACCTGGTCGGTGATGGTGGAGATGGTCTGCTTGGAGACCTCGGCGCCGTAGACCTCGGCCAGGTGCGCGGAGATCTCGCCGTGCGTCAGGCCGCGGGCGGACAGCGAGAGCACCATCTCGTCCACCCCGGACAGGCGCCGCTGGCGCTTGCGGACCAGCTGCGGCTCGAACGAGCCCTCCCGGTCCCGTGGAACGTCGATCTCGACTGGGCCGACCTCGGTCAGCACGGTCTTCGACCGCGTGCCGTTGCGGGAGTTCCCGCTGCCGGTCCCGGCCGGATCGTGTTTCTCGTAGCCGAGGTGGTCCGTCATCTCGCCCTCGGGTGCGGACTCCAGGATCTTCTTCGTCAGCTGCTGGAGCAGGCCTCCGGCGCCGGTGAGCTGCAGCCCGCTCGCACGGGCCCGGTCGACGAGTTGGCCGATCAGCTGGTCGTCCAAGGCGGCCGGCTGCAACTCCGCCGGCCGCACGGCCTCCACGGCCTCGGCCGAGACGGTCACTTCCTTCATCAGGTGCTACTTCCTTGATCGGGAGTTACACCGTTCTTTGTGCAGACCCGACCCCGGCTGACCAGCGACATCGCCCCATCCGACGAGCAGCGGACCACTTCCGGAGACGTGGAACCCGGCGCCCACCCAACGCGACAGTCGGGCCCTCGGTCTGTCTACAGGCATAAAACTCAGCCCGGACAAGCAGACGCGGCCCGCCAGCCAAGCTGACGAGCCGTCATGCAAGATCGAGGTTAGGGAAGCTAACTTGCCCGATGGCGATCAGCCGAGATAGCGATGGGTCGAAACCTATGCGATAGTTGTTTAGTAGCACCACCGGGCTTCGAATTAAATGTGAAGCGCCTTCCGGAGGTACGCTGCCTATGGTCTATTGAAAAAGAGCATAAGATGCCTCGTCGAGAACATTTCCGGAAAGATTCAAACGATACACAGGCGGCCAGATCCGGTCGCGGAGGGAAGTCTGAGCGCACTGCAGGTAATGCGCTCAGCGCGCTGCAGAGAACGGTCGGAAACGGAGCAGCCGCTAGCATTCTTCAAATAGCAGAATGGGAAACTGAGGCCGAGCACCACGGTGCGCCAGAAAACGAGGCGTTGCAGCTGCAAGCTCAGGGTCCACCGCCTCAAACATCGAAGAGCTTTGCCGAGCTTTCTGTAGCAGCGAAAACCAAAGTCATGCAATACAGTATCAGACACCGCGCTCACCGGATGTACGGAGTGCCCGACCTAAGGTCTTTCTCGTTCTTTGGGCCAGAGAACGGTGATGTGGTGGCTGGCCAGGCCTTCGAAGTCATTGACCTAGAGCCTGAACCGATCAACGCGATTTGGATGCCGCAAGCCCCGGTCGGCGAGCCTGCTTTCGCCGTCATCAATAATGATATTGAGGACGCTTCATTCTACCTTCTATTTTACTATCGACGGGAAGAAAAGTCCATTGCCGAAGGAAGCCTCGAGGAGTCTTTCCGAGCCTACTACAACGAAGAGTCAACTAACGGAGAAGAACTCGAGTGGTATTTCCAAGTCTACGGCGTAAATGATCTCCCCGGCGAGTATACAGGGCCACTCTTCGAAACTCGCGGTCAAGATGTCTATCCACATACAGAGAACGCCACCGGCTATGCTACGTCGCCGGAGGGAATGGCTAAGCTCCTAGAGAACAGATACAAGCTGAGCAAGAGCCACGCGGCCTTCTACCTGTTTGGCCAGTTCAGCGATCAGAACAAGGTGGTGGCCGGGGAGGACTTTACGGTCAATGGCCTGGCGCCGGAACCCATATTTGCGCGCTGGGTGGACAGGGAGCCCGCCTTGGGACTGCTCTTCATTGTCTATAACCAAGATATTGATGGCGCTCGGGAGTATCTCAAGTTCTACTACTGGGAGAGCGATGTCGGAGATGATCCAGAGTTCCTTGTCCATGACGCTGACATGCTCCCCGAGGGCTACTCCGGTCAGCTCTTCGTAACTGGTGGGGATCAGGTTTACCCTTACACGGGGCAGCCCGTTGGGCGTGCCTCGTCACGGGAAAGTCTTGTCAAAGCCCTGGAGAGCAAGCATGAGCTAAGCGGAAAGCATATGGCCTTCTGGCTTTGCGGACCAGAGAACGGCGATGTTGTGGCCGGGGAGGACTTTACAGTCCATGATCTGGCGCCAGATCCAATTGTGGCAAGTTGGGCGCAAGGGGAACCCGAGTGGGAAGAGCCACTATTCATCATCCGCAATGAGATTGAGAATGCCGAATACTTTCTTGAATTCTTCTACAGAGAGGAAAGCCTCGCCGGAAATAAGGGGCCTGTAATGAGCTTCGAAGTCCGGGGCATCGATAGCGCGCTTGAGGGGTACTCGGGGCCACTGTTCGAAACTTCCGGGCAGGAGGTTTATCCAGCGAAGAGTGAATTCTCGGGAGTGGCATCCTCGCGGGAAGAGCTGGCGAGCCTGATCGCGCAAAGATACACGCAAGCTGAGAATAATCCAGCCTTCTCGCTGCCCTCGCTGCTCGGGAAGAAGTTGATTGTCGGAGAAGACTTCGTGGTCGGTGACCTGATGGCTGACAACATCGAGTCACATTGGGTCTCCGAGGCCCCCGAGCATGCAAATCCGCTCTTTACCATGTTCGTTGGAGGACCCGCTGGCGGATACTATGCCCAATTCTATTTGCTGGACAGTACTGCTGGCGAGGCGGGATCGCAAAAAGATTCTTTGAGCTTTGCTGTGCATTCCGTCAAAGACCTTCCCGAGCTGCCGGAGCTGCTCTTCAAAAACTACGAGAACTATGTGTACCCGCTCCATGCAGGAGAGCCGCCAACTCGGAAGCACCGAAAGTTTACCGGAATTAATATCCGATGAGGGATGTCGAATTCTAGTACAGCACGCTGCCGTCAGCGTATTTACCGAGCGTCCTGTCTGGGAGGGCATTTGGTGAGAGTAGTTTGCCCTTTATATTCTAGTAAGTTCCTCGCCAGGTTGGTGTGGTCCCGTCCGTTATGCGCTTGGTGAGGTTGTCGATCGAGGCGATGTGGATCATGGCTTCGAAGCTGGCCGGGAGGGTCTCGTAGTCGCGGGCGAGACGGCGGCGTTGCATGATCCACCCCAAGCTTCGTTCGACCACCCATCGCCTTTTCGCCACGTGAAATCCAGGGGCGTCGGACTTCCGATGGACGACCTCGACGTCGACTCCGAGGCTTGCGCCGTGCTCGATCATTGCGTTCTTGAAGCCAGTGTCGACCCAGCTCTTGGAGATGCTCGGGTAGGTCTTCTTGGCCTGATTGAGGAGGCGTATTCCCAGGGCATTCTCGGACAGGCTCGCGGCGGTGACGGCGACGGCGAGGATGAGTCCGATGGTGTCGGTGAGGATGCCCCTCTTCCGGCCGACGATTTTCTTCGCGGCATCAGTTCCCTGGCTGGTCAGGGGCACGTTGGTGGAGGTCTTCACGCTCTGGGTGTCGATCACCGAGGCGGTCGGCTCGGGTTTGCGGCCTTCCTTTACTCGGGCCAGTCCGGTGAGGTCGTAGTTGAGTTGGGTGAATATTCCCTCGTCACGCCAGGCAGCGTAGTAGGCATAGACGGGGGTGCGTGGTTGGGGAAGTCGTGCGGGAGATACTTCCAGGGGATTCCCGTGCGGTTGACGTAGATTATCGCATTGAAGACGTCGCGCAAGGCGGAACAGGAGTCCTTGGGCTTTCCCCCGAGCTTCGCACCACGCCGCTACCGGCGTCGCACGTCAAGGGCGGGGACGGGTCATACGGACACGGACCCGTGACGGCACCTACGGCCTCATCAGCCGCCTCTCCAATCGGTCAGTCCACTCAAACTCGTGCAGCTTCGTGTCGCACGGTCGCCCTCCCAGCGCCCTGGCACAGCGCGGTCATCGGCCTCGGCCGGCCGCTCGCTGATCATCACCTCGGGCGTGACGTGCGCCCAGGCCTTGCGCTGGGATCGGGCCCTGGGCGCCCGCTGCGCCCTGCCGGTGCGCAGACACGTGACCAACTTGCGCTTGAGCGCTCCCCTGCCTTCGATGAACAGCGCCTGGTAGATCGCCTCGTGCGAGATGCGCATGGACTCATCATCGGGGAAGTCGACCTTCAATCGGTTGGCGATCTGCTCCGGACTCCACGCCGTGGCCCACCGGCGGTCTCCCCGATGCGGCTTGTTCTGCCCCTTGAACGGCGCGACCTCCGGCCCGAGCGCCGTCCCGTCCTCGCAGAGGACCTGACCCGACAGGCGCTCCTGCACGTAGTCCCGCAGCCGGTGGCCGCGGTGACAGGGCATCATGGCCCCGTGGAGCGCAGACGTGTCGTGGTCGAGGTCGGCGCGGTGCTGTCTGCCACGCGTGTGGGCCGACGGATCGGCCGCCTCCGGTGCGCGGACCAACCGCGTGCCATCGCCCGCGCTGCTGACCGGATCGACAGATCTTGCTGCTGGAGAAGCAGCGGCGCCTGGTGTTCGCCGAAGCTTTCACTGAGCCGCCGTACGGCGAGGCCACCCTGGCCGACGTCGACCGGGCTTTCAAGCGGTTCCATTCCCAGACCCGCAAGCCCGGATTCCTGGCCGCCCTGGCCTTCGTGCCGGACACCACGGTGGCCGGCACGGCCTACGGCTGCCCGCTGACGGCGAGCGCCAGGTGGTGGGACACCCTGTGGCCGCCCTATCGGCCGCTTGCCGCAATCGCCGCTCGATTCGGCGGCGGCTCGGCATGACCGACCGCTCCATCGAGCGCCTGGCCAACGGTCCTACCCCGGCAGAGCCAGGCCTCCCTGAACCGCGAACAGTCCTACCGGTGGATCCGTAACATGCCGGTCTCGACGAACTGGTCGGAGACCTGTCAGGTCAAGCACAGGATTGCTATGTGAAAAGCCGCCGCAACTCCGACTTGGCTCTATCCATGTCACCGTACGAGGCAAAGATCCGAGCACGCTCAACGGTGTCCCGAGCTTCGAGCAGGAGCGCAGTGGCCTCGAAGCGGTCCACGGCGACGGTCGGCGGTGGATAATTCATGCTTCCAGGATTCTCAGTCGGCCCTTCCATGATCGAGCGGACCGCATTGGAGAAGAAGCGGAGCAGCCCCTCGAAGGGGGATATCGGTTGGCTTCCCGTCTCCAGGGCTAGTGTTTTGATATTCCACGAATAGAGCGGCTTGCCGTGGAGGTCTCGCCAGTGCTTGACAAGGCGAACCGTGCGCTGCAGAGACCCGTTTGATTCGATCTTCGCCTGCCTGAGTAGCTTGGCATGACCGATTGGATCGTTCACGTCCCAGCCTTCGGGGATATCCGTATTGGGAATCAGCAAGTCACCCCCTTCGACCGGTAGTGCCAAAATAACGTCACATGTGAAGTCTCCATTTGCCTGCGGATCGAAGTCGAGGATGATCGACCGCTTTCCTTCCGTGGTGACCGTGAGGTTCGGGAATTTATTTCCGAGGATCTCCTTGAGTCTATCTGCGGTCTTCCGCATCTCTTCTTGCGGACCGGATTGGTCTTTTCCCGGCCCTAGATCAGGGCGGTCAGTGAGAATGACGCCCAGGTCCACGTCGTTCAGCGGGGACAGTGCATCCCCGTGTTCCACACTTCCGGTCCGGTACTGCTCGGCCCCTGGATAGATAAGATCCAGTGCACGGGCTACATCTTTCGCTCGGTCTTCGGCAATAGACAACTGCTTGTCGGTTGCCCTGATTCTACTGTCTTCTTGCTCAAGCCACTCATCCAGTTCTCCCGCACCTCCCCCGCGCAGTGAAGGCACTGACGCCTGACGGGAGCCCAGGTACAGGGGATCCAGAAATGCTAGACCCGATTCGACCAGGCGACGACGCTGTTGGTACGCGACATTCTCCTCGGTCGCTCGAGTCGTGGCCAGATCGAGCCATTGGGTAGACCGTGTCTGCCTGGCTCGTGCCGCCGATGCCGCCTGAGCGGACTTTTCTTTTCGTTGCGGTGCATGCCCAATCATCTCTGCATCTCCTTCTGCTTAGCCATCACTGGTTTGGCATCCGCATCGGACCAAGTCCGACAATGCAAATTTGCTCCTACCCGCCAAGCACGCTTCCGCTGCCATCTCGTCGGACCAAGAACTTCTCGTTCTCGTTTCAACAACACCCTTGGCCAAGGTTGTCGCGCAACCTGCCGACTGGTCCGCGCTGGCTTTCGTGCGGGTGCGCCGGCGGAGCAGCGTGGGCTCATCGAGGTGTTCACCGAACTGCACTTGGGCTCGGACCAGTCCCGCCGGGGGCTTGTCCAGCAGTGAGGCACTGCGGAGGCCGGGCCCGGAATCGTCCAGGCCCGGCCAACCGTGTGGGCGCCCCGTGGAGGGCCGGGTCTGCTGGTGGGCACTACGGGCGAAACCGGCGGTGCCCCAGCTGTCACCGCTCTTCGATGTATCCCGTACGGCGACCGACGGGGATCGTCGACCGCCACAACCCTCGCCGACCCTGGTCCGCACCAGCCGACATCTGGTGGCGGACGAGACCCTCGTCAGCGCCCTGGTGCCCACCCACGAGCGGGACGCCGCCCCTCGAAGGAACCAGCGGACACCCAGCAAACCCGCAGATCCCGTCGACGAGCACACCCGCCCGTCCCGGCATTCAGCCTGCCGCTGCCCTCACCGCAACGACCACCGGGCATTCCACCCAGGCCGGCACCAATTTTCAGGGTTCCTTTATGGAAATTCTCTGAACTGCCCATCATGCTGAGGAGCCCAATATCACTAACCACTCAGCACGCTATCATGGTCGCGCAATAGCCGCGCATACACGATGCGCCTCCCAAAGATCCTCGTCGCCTACCTCTTCGGGCACTACAGGCGCATTGAAGCAGCCCAGGGTGTAGGTGAGTGTGATGACGAGGCGGTTGGGGCGACCGCGTGGGAAGGTGCCTGCCTCGGCAGGCCCGTTTCTCGGGGCGTCCGCTGAAGCGGACATGACGATTTCCCGGGCCGTCCCAGCCCTCCAGTGGCTGCGCCGCGAGTGATACCTCCGTTCCTATTTCCATGAACGCAGTCACGGCATCCTTCTCCTCCTGGCGGTTCACCGTGTTGACGCCTGCCTGCCTCGGGCTGGCGGCACAGCGACCGGTGGGAGCGCCGTGGGAGAAGAGAGAGCGGTTGGGCCGCTCCCTTAGGCTTGCGGAGGAACAACGTGTTGCTTCCCGCTTTGCGGCTCGTTGGTCTGGTATGGGCGTATCGGAGAGGGCGAGGTCTCAGAGGGCATTTGATGAGAGTAGTTTGCCCTTTATGTCCTAGTAGGTTCCTCGCCAGGTTGGTGCGGTTTCGTCCGTTATGCGCTTGGCGAGGTTGTCGATCGAGGCGATGTGGATCATGGCTTCGGAGCTGGTCGGCAGTGTCTCGTAGTCGCGGGCCAGCCAGCGGCGCTGCATGATCCACCCCAGACTCCGTTCAACCACCCACCGCCTTTTCACCACGTGAAATCCGGGGACGTCGGACTTCCGGTGGACGACCT
>NZ_JBSHBN010000254.1:0-8363 GCF_053612025.1 Kitasatospora sp. NPDC054768 | reverse complement strand
ACACGCCCCCGTCCGGGGTTGCGGGGGGTTGGTTTGCCCCCCCCCCCGCCCCCCCGACGGATCCGTCAGACCGTGACCAGCGTCTCCAGCGGAGCGCCGGCCAGGTGCCCGGCCAGCCGCTCGCGGCCGTCCAGGAAGCCCAGCTCCATCAGCACCACGACGCCCGCCAGCTCGGCCCCGGCCTCCTTCACCAGGTCCAGCGAGGCGCCGATGGTGCCACCGGTGGCCAGCACGTCGTCCACCACCAGCACCCGCTCACCGGGCGCGAAGGCGTCGCACTGCACCTCCAGCGTCGCCGAGCCGTACTCCAGCTCGTACGAGCGCCGGAACACCTCGCCGGGCAGCTTGCCCTGCTTGCGGATCGGCACGAAGCCGAGCCCGGCCGCGAAGGCCGCCGGGGCCGCCAGCACGAAGCCGCGCGCCTCCAGGCCCACCACCTTGGTCGCACCGAGCTCCGCGGCCCGGTCCGCCAGCGCCCGGGTGAGGGCGCCGAAGGCCTCGGCGTCGGCGAGCAGCGGCGCGATGTCCTTGAACAGCACACCCGGCTTCGGGTAGTCCGGGACGTCCCGGATCCGGCTGTTCAGCAGCTCGGCCAGTGCGGTGTCGGCGGTGGTCACGGTGGTGTCCTTCACGGTCTGGTGGGGCCCCGGGGTCGTGGTCGGGGTCAGCGCTTGGTGGACGGACGGCCCTTGGCACGGGAGGTGCCGGCCGAGCGGCCACGCTGTCCGACCATACCCGCAGGCTGCTCCTCGCCCGTCGGCTCCTCGTCCGCGGCCTCGGCCTTGGCGGCCGCGGCGGCGCGGTGCTGGAGGACCCGCTTGCGCAGCGCCTTCATCTCCGGCTGCTCCTCCTTGAGCTGCGCCAGCAGCGGGGTGGCGACGCAGATCGAGGAGTAGGCACCGGCCGCGAGGCCGATGAACAGCGCGAGCGAGATGTCGTTCAGGGTGCCGGCGCCCAGGAGGCCGCCACCGATGAACAGCAGTGCGGCGACCGGAAGCAGTGCCACCACGGTGGTGTTGAGCGAGCGCACCAGGGTCTGGTTGAGGCCCGCGTTCGCGGCCTCGCTGTAGGTGAGCTTGTTCTGCTTGGTGAGCCCCTTGGTGTTCTCCTTCACGGTGTCGAAGACGACGACCGTGTCGTAGAGCGAGTACCCGAGGATGGTCAGGAAGCCGATCACCGTACCCGGGGTGACCTCGAAGCCCACCAGGGCGTACACGCCGATGGTGATCAGGAGGTCGTGGATGAGGGCGACCAGGGCGGACACCGCCATCCGCCACTCGAAGGCGATCGCCAGGTAGACCGTCACCAGGACCATGAAGACGATCAGACCGGTGAGCGCCTTCTGGGAGATCTGCTTGCCCCAGCTGGGGCCGATCACCTGGGCCTCGACGGTGTCCAGCGGCACGCCGAGCTTCTGCGAGAGCTCGGCGCGGATCTGGTCGGAGCTCTTCGGCTCCTCGGTGCTGACCTGGATGCGGATCTTGCCGTTGTCGGTCGACTGCACCAGCGGGTGCGAGGAGACGACCCCGTCCGCGGTTTCCTGTGCCTGGGAGACCGTCAGGCCGGGCTTGGCCACGGTGTAGACCGAGCCGCCCTTGAACTCGATGCCCAGGTGCAGGCCCATGGCCAGGCCGATCGCCGCGACCAGCACGATCACGCCGGAGATGGAGTACCAGAGCTTGCGGCGTCCGACGAAGTCGAAGCTGACTTCACCCTGGTAGAGCCGGTGGCCCAGATTGGAGAAGCGTGACACGGTGTCAGGCCTCCTTCACGGCGGCAGAGGAGGGGTTACGGCGACGGCTGCTGCGCAGCGGCGGGCGGGCGCCCAGCCGCTTCGGGTCCAGGCCGGACCACGGGTGGCCGTTCAGGAAGAACTTGCGGCGGGCCAGCAGCGTGATCATCGGCTTGGTGAAGAGGAAGATCACCACGACGTCGAGCGCCGTGGTCAGACCCAGGGTGAACGCGAAGCCCTGGACCTTGCCGACCGAGACCACGTAGAGCACGGCGGCACAGAGGAAGGACACGAAGTCCGAGACCAGGATGGTGCGCCGGGCGCGCGGCCAGGCCCGCTGGACCGCCGGGCGCAGCGGGGCGCCCTCGCGGACCTCGTCGCGGATGCGCTCGAAGTACACGATGAAGGAGTCCGCCGTGATGCCGATCGCGACGATCGCACCGCAGACCGCCGGCAGGTTCAGCGCGAAGCCGATCGCGTTGCCGAGCAGGCTCATGATCGAGTAGGTCAGGGCCGCCGAGACGAGCAGACCGGCGATCGAGACCAGGCCGAGGCCGCGGTAGTAGACCAGCGAGTAGGCGACCACCAGCAGCATGCCGATCGCGCCGGCCACCAGGCCGGCCTTGAGCTGGTCGCTGCCGAGCGCCGGGGAGACGGTGGTGATGTCGCTCTTGACGAACTCCAGCGGCAGGGCGCCGTAGCCGAGCACGTTGGACAGGTCCTGCGCCTCGGTCTGGGTGAAGCGGCCGGTGATCACGGCGCTGCCGCCGGGAATCGCGTTCTTGACCTCGGGGTGCGAGACGACCTGGTTGTCCAGCACGATCGCGAACTGATTGTTCGGCGGGGCCTGGGTGGCGAGCTGGCCGGTGATCTTGGTGAAGTCGTCGGTGCCGGTGCCGTTGAACTGGAGCTGGACCTGCCAGCCGGCGCCCGACTGGGTGTCGAGGCTCGGCTGGGCCTTGGAGACGTCCGAGCCCTTCACGGCGACGGGGCCGAGGGCGAGCTTCTCGTAGTAGCCGTTCTCGGGCTTCTGCGAGCAGGCGACGACGGCCTTGTCATCGGCGCCGGTCTGGGCGGTGCGGACCTCGGGCTTGGAGCAGTCCAGGGCGGCGAACGCGGCGGTCAGCTCCGGCGGCACGGTGCCCTGGGTCATCGCCGCGGTGAGGTCGGCGGCGCTCGGCGGGGTGGCCGCGGCACTCGGGGCGCCGGTGGCGGCGGCGGAGGGCGCGGTGCTCGCGCCGGTGGCGGCGGCGGTCGGGCTGGCGCCCTCGGCGGCCAGGGCCTCGCTCGCGGGGCGGCCCTGCTTGGTGGCGCTCGCGGACGGGCTGCCGGTCGCGGCGGCGGACGGGGTCGCCCCCGGGGTGCCGGTGGCGCCGGCGGACGGGGTGCCGGTCGGCACCGGAGCGGTGACGCCGCTGGGCGCCACGGCCAGGACCGGACGGAAGAACAGCTTGGCGGTGGTGCCCACCTGGTCCGCCGCGTTCTGCTGGTTGCCGCCCTTGGGGATGTTCACGATGATCGTGTTGTCGCCCTGGGTCTGGACCTCCGCCTCGGAGACACCCATGCCGTTGACGCGGCGCTCGATGATCCCGGTGGCGATGTCCATGTTGGACTTGCTGATCGCCTTGGGATCGGTCGACTTCGCGGTCAGCGTGATGCTGGTGCCACCGGCGAGATCGATCCCGAGCCTGGGCTTGGTGGTGCCCGTCCCGAACATGAGGGCGACCAGTCCGACGGTGACGACCAGGATGAGGGCCAGCGCCCGCCCTGGGTAGCCGTCGCGCGGGCGCGACTTGGGTGTTGCCACCTTGCTCGTTTCTCCCTGTCCATGCCACTTCCCCGACCGGACCCCCGTCCGGCTCGTGGCGGGACAGGGGTCCGGCGGTTCTGCGGCCCTGAGGTCCTGTGGGCTCGCGGCACTGCGCCGCGCGGCCGGGCGGGTTGCCCGTCCGTACTACTTGCTCGCGGGAGCCCCGCCCTCGACGTCGCCCTTCTCGGCACTGTCCTTGCTGAGCG
The DNA here is from genome assembly GCF_053612025.1 of Kitasatospora sp. NPDC054768. NCBI lineage: Bacteria > Bacillati > Actinomycetota > Actinomycetes > Kitasatosporales > Streptomycetaceae > Kitasatospora > Kitasatospora sp. NPDC054768. The sequence continues at coordinate 4,615 of NZ_JBSHBN010000254.1, read as the reverse complement.
ACAGCGGCTTGTCCTCGACCGGCTCGGCGTCGGCGTCCTCGGCCTCCGGCTCGGGCAGCTCGTCATCGGCGGGGCGGCCGTTGATGATCGCGTCGTACTCCTGGGGGTCCAGGACGGCCGCGACGGCGCTCTTGGTGAAGTGGGTGACCACGCCGGGCGCGATCTCCAGCTCGACGGTCTCGTCGTTGACCGCCTTCACCTGGGCGTAAAGACCGCCGATGGTGCGCACACCGGCCCCCGGCTCCAGCGCGGTCTGCATCTGCTGCATCTGCGACTGGCGCTTCTTCTGCGACCGGAACATGAGCACGATCGCGATGATCGGGAGGAGAAGGATGATGAGGTTCACTGCAGCCAGGGTCCTTTACGGGCCGCCGGCCGGCGGCCTGTGTGGTATTGGTCGGCCCGTCAGGTGAGAGGGGCGGTCCGGCGGAGTCTAGGCGACCCCGAATCGATCGGACAACGCCAAGCATCGCATCCTGCCACCGAAAGTGGCGAGCCTCCGCCTGCACAGTTTCCCCGGACCTCACTCCCGGCTCCTCCGTGTGCCACCACGGAAGCACCGGGTGGGAACCGACCGGACCGACTCACCCGTTCAGCCGATGGCGGTCAACTTTCATCGGCGGGGAACAGCTCCGGTTGCGCCGGAACACGTCCGCGAATGGTCTGGACCGGCGGGGTCAGACCGAGGTGCTGCCAGGCCGCGGCGGTGGCGATCCGGCCGCGCGGGGTGCGGGCGAGCAGGCCCTCGCGGACCAGGAACGGCTCGGCGACCTCCTCGACCGTCTCGGACTCCTCCCCCACGGCGACCGCCAGTGTCGACAAGCCGACCGGACCGCCGCCGAACAGCCGCAGCAGCGCGTCCAGCACCGCGCGGTCCAGCCGGTCCAGACCGCGGGCGTCCACCTCGTAGACGTCCAGCGCCTGAGCGGCGATCTCGACGGTGACCTGCCCGTCGTGCCGGACCTGGGCGTAGTCGCGGACCCGGCGCAGCAGCCGGTTGGCGATGCGCGGGGTGCCGCGCGAGCGCCCGGCGATCTCGGCCGCGCCGGCCGGGTCTATCTCCACGTCCAGCAGCGCGGCCGAGCGGTGCACCACCCGCTGGAGCTCGGCCGGGGCGTAGAACTCCATGTGCCCGGTGAAGCCGAAGCGGTCGCGCAGCGGCGGCGGCAGCAGGCCGGCCCGGGTGGTGGCGCCGACCAGGGTGAACGGCGGCAGCTCCAGCGGGATGGCGGTGGCGCCCGGACCCTTGCCGACGATCACGTCGACCCGGAAGTCCTCCATCGCCATGTAGAGCATCTCCTCGGCCGGCCGGGACATCCGGTGGATCTCGTCGAGGAAGAGCACCTCGCCCTCGGTGAGCGAGGAGAGGATCGCCGCGAGGTCCCCGGCGTGCTGGATGGCCGGGCCGGAGGTGATCCGGATCGGCGCGCCCAGCTCGGCGGCGATGATCATGGACAGGGTGGTCTTGCCGAGCCCGGGCGGCCCGCTCAGCAGCACGTGGTCGGGCGCGCTGCCGCGCTTGCGGGCCGCCTGGAGCACCAGCGACAGCTGCTCGCGCACCCGCTCCTGGCCGATGAACTCGTCCAGCAGCTTGGGGCGCAGCGCCGCCTCCACCGCCTGGTCCTCACCGTCGGCGGCGGCCGTGACCAGCCGGTCGGCGGGTTCCGGGTCGTACATCGTCGCGGGCTCCAGAGTCTCCAGTATCGACAAATGGACAGATCGTCAGGTGGTCAGCGGGCCCGGTTGAGGCCGCGCAGGGCGAGCCGGAGCAGGGCGCCGACGTCCGGCGTCGCCTGCGCCTCGGCCTCCGGGGTGACGGCCGCGACCGCCTCGTCCGCCTCGCGCGGGGCGTACCCGAGGCCGGTCAGCGCGGAGTGCAGCTGATCGCTCCACGGCGCCGGGCCGGTGGCGATCGGCTTCTGCGCCGGGACGGCGCCGTGCGGGGCGCCGAGCTTGTCCTTGTACTCCAGCAGCAGCTTGGCCGCCTTGGCCTTGCCGATGCCCGGCACCGCGACCAGCGCCTTCTCGTCGCCGCCCGCGACCGCGGCGCGCAGCGCGTCGGGGCTGTGCACCCCGAGGATCGCCTGCGCCAGCTTGGGGCCGACGCCGGGCGCGGCCTGGAGGATCTCGAACACGCCGCGCTCGTCGTCGTCCGCGAAGCCGAACAGGGTCAGCGAGTCCTCCCGGACCACCAGCGAGGTGGCCAGCCGGGCCGGCTCGCCCAGCCGCAGCCCGGCCAGCGTGTTCGGGGTGCACTGCACGGCCATGCCCACCCCGCCGACCTCGACCACCGCGGTCCCGGAGGAGATGGCCGCCACGGGCCCTTGCACGAAGGCGATCATCGGACGGTGCCTTTCGGAGGAGTGGAGCGGGGGGTGGCCCGGGCGGCCCGGACGGCGGCCTCCAGCCGGTTGGTCGCCCCGCCGCGCCAGATGTGGCAGATGGCCAGCGCCAGCGCGTCGGCGGCGTCGGCCGGCTTGGGCGGCGCGTCCAGCCGCAGCAGGCGCTGCACCATGGCCGTGACCTGCGCCTTGTCGGCCCGGCCGGAGCCGGTGACGGCGGCCTTGACCTCGCTGGGGGTGTGCAGGGTGACGGGGATGCCGCGCCGGGTGGCGCAGAGCATCGCGACGGCGCTGGCCTGGGCGGTGCCCATCACGGTGCGGACGTTGTGCTGGGCGAAGACCCGCTCGACGGCGACCAGGTCGGGCCGGTGCTCGTCCAGCCAGGCCTCGATGCCCTGCTCGACCTGGAGCAGCCGCTCCCCGATCTCGGCCTCGGCGGGGGTGCGCACCACGCCGACCCCGGCCATCCGCAGCGGCCGGCCCGGCGCACCCTCGACCACGCCGACCCCGCACCTGGTCAGCCCCGGGTCCACGCCCAGTACCCGCACCACTCGCCCGTCTCCCTGTCACTCGCCACGAAGGACCTCCGCAGGCTACCGCCCGGGTCCGACAACCCGACCGACGACACCGGCCCGGTGGTCCAGGGACCACCGGGCCGGGCAGTGAGAACGGTCACTCACCGACGATCACTGGGCAGTGATCACTCGGCGTCGAGCTGCGCGCCGACCTCGTCGGAGATGTCGAAGTTGGCGAAGACGTTCTGCACGTCGTCGCTGTCCTCCAGGGCGTCGATCAGCTTGAGGATCTTGCGGGCGCCGTCGACGTCCAGCTCGACCTGCATGCTGGGGAGGAAGTTGGCCTCGGCCGAGTCGTAGTCGACGCCGGCGTCGACCAGCGCGGTGCGCACGGCGACCATCTTCGAGGCCTCGGAGACGATCTCGAACGAGTCGCCGAGGTCGTTGATCTCCTCCGGCTCCTGGTCGAGGACGACCTCGAACAGCTTGTCCTCGTCCACGCCGTCGGCCTTGGGGACGATGACGACACCCTTGCGGGTGAACAGGTACGACACCGAGCCCGGGTCGGCCATCGAGCCGCCGTTGCGGGTCATCGCGACGCGCACGTCGGAGGCCGCGCGGTTGCGGTTGTCGGTGAGGCACTCGATCAGGACCGCGACGCCGTTCGGGCCGTAGCCCTCGTACATGATGGTCTGGTAGTCGGCGCCGCCGGCCTCCAGACCGCCACCGCGCTTGACGGCGCGGTTGATGTTGTCGATCGGGACCGAGCTCTTCTTGGCCTTCTGGATGGCGTCGTAGAGGGTCGGGTTGCCCGCCGGGTCGGGACCGCCCGTGCGCGCCGCCACCTCGATGTTCTTGATCATCTTGGCGAAGAGCTTGCCGCGCTTGGCGTCGATCACGGCCTTCTTGTGCTTGGTGGTAGCCCACTTAGAGTGGCCGGACATCGCCAGCTCCTTTACGTCGCCAAAGGGAAATGAACAGATGAGATCTTACCGGTGTCGTCACCGGTGAAGCGCACACGGTCAGCGCGTGGTCGACGCCGTCAGCGCGCGTCCCCGGCGAGGTGCTCCTCGACCATCCGCACGAAGTACGCGTGCACCCGGTGGTCGCCGGTCAGCTCCGGGTGGAAGGAGGTGGCGAGCAGGTTGCCCTGGCGCACCGCCACGACCCGGCTCTCCGGGCCGTCCGCGGCGGGCAGCTCGGCCAGCACCTCGACGCCCGCGCCGACCGACTCGACCCAGGGGGCGCGGATGAAGACGCCGTGCACCGGCGCGTCGGCCAGGCCCGTGAAGTCGATCCCGGACTCGAAGGACTCGTTCTGGCGCCCGAAGGCGTTGCGGCGCACCGTCATGTCGATGCCGCCGACGGTCTCCTGGTCCTCGCGGCCGTCCAGGATCTTGTCCGCCAGCATGATCATGCCCGCGCAGGTGCCGTAGACCGGCATCCCGGCGGCGACCCGCTCGCGCAGCGGGTCCATCACGCCGAACAGCAGCGCCAGCTTGGACATGGTGGTGGACTCCCCGCCGGGGATCACCAGCGCGTCGACCTCGGCCAGCTCCTCGGCGCGGCGCACCGGACGGGCGAGCGCGTCGGCCTCGGCCAGCGCCACCAGGTGCTCGCGGACGTCGCCCTGGAGGGCGAGGACGCCGATGACAGGAGTGCTCACGGTCTTCAACCTCTATCGATCGTTACGACGGACTACGTGGTGCGGCCGCCCGCGCGGCCGGGGGGGGGGGGGGGGGGGGGCCCGGCGAGCGC